>JBGQDD010000436.1:0-3298 GCA_041495665.1 Candidatus Acidiferrum sp. | reverse complement strand
CTATCCGCTGATGGAAGGCCGTCCGCTCGAATCGCGCGAGCCGCGTGCTCTTGATTGGTCCGGCGAAACCACGCGTGGGGCGGCGCTCTCCAAAGCCGCAACACCCTCCGACCCTTTATGGCGATCTTCGTAACCGGCTCGACCGGCTACCTGGGCAGTTATCTTGCCGCGGGGCTCCTCAGCGGGCACCGCGACAAGCTGAATCTCCTGATTCGCGCGAAAACCGAACAGGAAGCGCGCGAACGGCTTTGGACGTCGCTGCAGTTGCATTTCGAATTTCCCGAATTCGCCGAATACCTGAACGCGCGGGTGCGCATTTTTCGCGGTGACCTGACCAGCGAGCGTTTTGGCCTCTCCGATGATGAATATCATGCGCTGGTGGACACCACGGACTCCCTGATTCATTGCGCCGCGTCGCTGAACCGCAAATCCGAAAAGCAGTGCCTGAACGTCAACCTGCGAGGCACGCTCGAAGTCATTCAACTTGCGCGTCGTGCGCAGAATCGCAACGGCCTGCGCCGTTATTCGCACGTTTCCACGGTTGCCGTTGCAGGAAAAAGAAAAAACGAGGTTGTAACCGAAGACGCTTCCATCGACTGGTCGCGCTCGGACTACGATCCCTACGCGCGCACCAAGAAATTCTGCGAGCACATGGCGAATCAGCTCCTGCCCGATGTGCCCAAGACGATTTTCCGTCCCGCGATTGTAATGGGCGACAGCCGCCGCCCGGAGACTTCGCAATTCGATATGGTTCAAGCGTTCCACGTCCTCGCGCAGATGCCTGTTCTTCCGCTGCGCCCTCACGATAAAATCGACATTGTCCCGGCGGACTACGTCGGCAAAGCGATCGTGACGATTCATCAAAAAGAGGCGCCCGCGCACGGCATCTACCACTTGTCCTCCGGCACGGGTTCGCAAACGTACCAGGAACTGACGGATGCGATTTCGCAAGCCGGTGGCATGATGCGGCCCATGTTTTTGCCGTCTCTCGGTGGACCTTTTTCCAGCACCGTCAATTGGGTTGCGAATCGCAGCGGCGCGGCGGGATATGGCGCTTCGCTGCTGAAAGTTTTCTGGCCCTATCTCGACTGGAACACCGTTTTCGATAATTCGCGCGTCGTTGCGGAGCTCGGCGAAACGCCCGCAAAATTCTCGGCCTATGCAGCGCCTCTTCTGAAATACAGCCGCGAAAATAAATTCCAGTTTCCCGCCAAGCCCTGGCCTTCCGCTCCGGGCGCGGAGAAAAATGCCGCGGCAGCGAGAGTGCGCGCATGACGGACTTTCTACTGGTTGCCTGGGTCAGCGCGCTGATTGAGCTCACGCGCTTCGGCTGGATGCTGGGCCTCGGCGAACGCTGGACGCCTGGTGAAAAACTGAAGCTGCTCTTCGCGGGCTACAACGGCACGCGCAACACCGGCAGCGATGTGCGCGTTCAGGAGATGTTGCGCCAGGTTCGGCACGTTCTTGGCGCGGAGCACGTCGATTTCAGCGTGATGACACAAAGCTTCGAACGCACCAAAGGCTACTTCCAAGGCACGCGCCAGGTTCACCTTCCCGACGTTTACCCGCCGTTTCTCTTTCGCGAGGTGCGCCAGAATCACGGCGTCATCGCTTGCGAAGGATCGATGTTCAAGAGCAAGTTTGCCAACGCACTGACGACCATGATGATCGGTTCGCTGGGCCTGGCCTCGGCTGAAAACAAGCTCTCACTTGCTTACGGGGGCGAAGCGGGCCACATGGACGGGATCATTCAATCCATGTGCGAGCGCTACGTCCATGATTCGCTGGTCATCACGCGAAATGTGGAATCGCGCACGCTACTGAATTCCCTCGGGATCCCGACGGAGCTTGGCACCGATACGGCCTGGACGTTTGAGCCGCACCCGCCGGAATACGGCCGAAAGGTGCTGCGCGAAGCCGGCTGGGACGAAAAGACACCCGTCCTGGTCCTGTGCCCGATTCATCCTTTCGTGTGGCCGGTGAAGGCTTCCATCGGGAAATATGTCGCGCGTGCGGCCATCGGTGCGTACAAGGACAGTCAGTACCGCACCGTTTATTTCTTTGAATCAGGTCCGGAAGTCGACAGGAAATTCGAACACTACATCGCCGGATTCACGAAGGCGGCGCAGGCGTTCGTTCAGCGCCATCGCGTTTTTCCGATTCTAGTGGCAATGGAACGGCTTGACGCGGTCGCTTGCCGCGAAATCGCTGCACGGATTCCAGGCACGCCGGTTTTCACTTCGGACGATTACGATATGTTCCAGCTTGTTTCGATCCTGCGCGCATGTTCCTACATGGTGTCTTCGCGCTATCACGGCATCGTGACCTGCATGCCCAGTCTGGTGGCCTCTGCGGGCGTGACCATGGACGAGCGCATCCGCAATCTGATGCGCGAACGCGGACATCAGCATCTTTTGCTGACCGTCGATGACCCCGATCTGGAGCCGAAACTCCTCCAAATCATGGAAACACTGGTCGCGGAAGCCGATTCCGTCCGCGAAGGTATCGGCCAAACGGTGGTCCGTAATCTCAAGGTCATGGCCTGCATGGGCACCTTCCTGGAAGACGTTGTCCGGCGCACCTATCCTGAATTTCCGCTGCGCTCCGGCGTTTTTTCCTGGGAAGAGTATCTGCCGCCGCTGAGCCAGACTTTGATTCAGCTCGCCGAGCGTTACGACTCTTCGCCGGCCGCGCTTACGGCGGTTCGCTGATTCTTCATGCCCAATTTCCTTGAAACGATTCTTGCTCAACTGCAGCGCGCGGATGGCCGCGTGGTTCTTCGCGAAATTCGCGGGGATCGCTTCGTGAGTGTCACGCGCAGGGAATTGCTGGACCAAATTCAGCTTGTCCGGCTGTTCATTCGAAGCTCCGGCGTCCAGCCCGGCGACCGTTGCGCTCTTCTTGCGGCGAATTCCATTTGTTGGGCGGCTTTCCATTTGGCGCTTATTTCCGAGGGAGTGATCGTCGTACCTCTCTATTCGCGGCAGGCGCCCGCCGAACTCGCCGGCATGCTGAAGGATTGCCAGCCGCGTCTGATTTTTGTGAACGAGGCCGCACTAGGCGAAGGCGTTGCCCAAGCTTGGCCCGAGGCTCCGCGCCGCGTGCTTTTCGATGAAGTCTTGCGGCAAGCCGCGCCGCAGCCCCGCATCCCCGATGCACCCAACCCTCGCCGGGATAGCGATATCGTCAGCATCATTTATACGTCAGGAACGTCAGGAGAGCCGAAGGGCGTTTGCCTGAACGTCGGAAACCTCACGCACATGCTTGCCTGCACCACGGAGCGCCTCGATCAGTTGAT
>JBGQDD010000435.1:0-3302 GCA_041495665.1 Candidatus Acidiferrum sp. | reverse complement strand
CGCATGGCGCGAACCACGTCGCGATCGTCTTCAGCGGCGGTGAGGACGACGACGCGCGTGGGTATCGTATCGAAATTCACTTCTTCGAGGACGGCGAGGCCGTCTTTATCCGGCATGCGCAGATCGAGGAGAAGAATATCGGGCTTGAGCTTGGCGAGGAGCTTGATGCACTCGGCGCCGTTCTGGGCTTCGCCGACGATGGTGATCTCGTCGTCGGATTCGAGAAGTTTGCGGAGACCATCGCGAAAGATCGCGTGGTCGTCGGCTAGTAGTACCCGTATCTGCTGTTTCGTTTTGGCCATTTTTATGTCAGGGTTTGTAAGTACAAACCCTGAAACCCGTCAACCGAGCGGAACTTCGATCGTTAAACGCGCTCCATGCCCCGGGTTCGACTCTACAGTCAAAACCCCACCCACGGTACGCGCGCGCTCCTTAATGGAAATGGGACCCAGCCGCAGGCGATCCAATTCATCGCCGGTAAACCTGCCGGCGAAACTAAACCCCTCGCCATTGTCGTCTACCACGAGTACTAGACGGCTGTCATCCTGCGACAGTTTTACCACGACATGGGAAGCCTTGGCATGCTTTTTTATGTTATTGAGTGCTTCACGGTAAATCTGGAAGATCTCGCGGCAAACGCGGTCGGGGGCGCGCAACTGGGCCGAATCGATCAGCAAGTCGAGGGCGACGGTGCATTCGTTGCGGTAGCGTTCGGCGAATCCGCGCATCAAGTCAACCAAATCGGCGCTCTGGACGCGGAGTGGACGGAGGTCGGTAACGATCTGGCGGAGTTCCGCACCCTCGTTTTTGACGGTCTGTTGGAGGCTGGCAAGGCCGCTGACGGCCTGGTCGGGGGAGGCGGGAAGCCGGCGCCGCAGCACGTCCAACTGGATTTCGATGCTCAGGAGGGTCTGGAGGATCCCATCGTGGAGGTCGCGCGCAATGCGGCTGCGCTCGGCTTCGATGGCACGGGCGCGTAAGTGCCTCAAAAGAAAGATGTTCTCTAGAGCGGGAGAGACATTCGCGGCGATGCTTTCGAGCCAGGCTAAGTCCTGTTTTTGGAATGGCTTACGGCCATTCAGCAGAAAAATACGGCCACTCGCTTGCCCTCCCTGATCGAATGCCACGGTCAGAAAAGACTGCACTCTGAGCTCCTGCTGTGCCGGCCCGGGCAATCGCGGCAGATTCTTGATCACCCTCCCGTCCCGCCGATCCCACCCGAAACCGGAACCCGGTCCGGTGAGCGAGTTCCAGCAAATGGCGGCGTCCAAATCGTCCAGCAAAAAGCCGTCGGTGCGCGAGAGCGGCATGCTCTCTGGCACCAGCCGCTCGCTTTCGCCCGCTTTCAGGCGCCAAAGAAAAATCCTCTCCAGATCGGTGTCGCGATAGAGCAACAGCGCTTCCTCCGAGCTGAACGTCGTCGCGAGCTCCTCTAGAAAGAGGCGCAGCGATTCCGCCAGCCCTTGATCCACTTGCATGGTCGCGTTGATGCGCGAAAAGATATCGATCTGCGCCGCAAACCGGCGGTTGAGGTCCCCAAGATAGGCGAGGCCCGCACCGCCGGCAAATGTTCCAACCAATAATCCCAGCCAGGCGACCACGCGCATCCAGTCCATTTCGCCACGCCCGGCCGTCCGCAAGACTAGGATTAGAGATAGCGCGCCGGCAAGGGGAACGGTTAGGCCAAGTCCCCACCGAATGCCTCCCGCGTAGCAAATGAACATGAAGGGAAACCACACCGGCACCGTGGAAGGGCTGATATAGATGAAATATCCCAGGGCGAGCAAATCGCACACCAGCGGCAAATGCCAGGAGCGTTTGCGGAGCAGCCGCTCCAACTGGGTCACGAGGAGCGCAACGATCAGATAAGCGATCAGGAACGAAACGGAACGGCGCAATTCATGCGAAGGCGGCTGCTCCAGTACGGCCAGCAGCGCCAGCAAAATAAAAACCGGTCGCGCGTAAACAATCTGCCGATCGAAATGGTGCCGGTCCGTTTGATGGGGGCTCATGCGCGGGGACGCAGTTCCTAGGGAGTTAGTTTAGCAAGGCAGGAGAAGTGCAGAGACGTGCGTTGAGGCGGTGGTATCCAGCTTGCAACGGGCGCAAAAGGCGGTGAGCGACGGCCTGGCCTATTCCAGGGTGTTGCTTGACGATTCCAGCTTTTGGGCGCCGGCGCCGGTTCTGCTAGACCAGGGCACGCTTCGAACAGAGCAGATCGACGTAACCCGCCTCATTCAGAAAGCGCTGTAACGATTCGTCGTCAGCGGCGAGTTGCGGAGCCTCGCGCGTCAGGACGTGAAGCTGATAATTCCGGGAGCGGAAAAAATCGAGGACTTTTCCGGGCTCAAATCCAAGTTCCACCAAAGCATCGGGAGCATGTTCGAGGCACACGCAAGTCTCGGGGAATCGTTCCAAAGTATCCTTCATGCCTTCGCAAACGGCCAGCTCGTAGCCTTGTACGTCTATCTTGATGAACGAAATGTTCCGAAGATTGCGATTTCTTACGAACGTGTCCACGGTGGTGACGGGAACGGTCGAAATGTTCGTGTCATCCGGACAGGCTCTGCTAAACCGCTCCGTCACCACACGGTGGTCGGCGGAATGCTTCTCGTTGTGCCAAAACTTAATGTGACCATCGAAACTGCCCACCGCCATGTTGATCGCTTCGATGGCTCCGGACAGATACTTGCGGCGAATGACTTCCTCCAGCAGGCGGTAGCTAAGTTGATCGGGTTCGAAGGCGTAAACTTTCGAATCTGGTTTCAGCGCGCCGGCGAATACAGCGGACGTGTATCCGATATTGGCCCCAATATCGAGAATATCCCCACTCTGAAAAAGCTCCGGTCGCCGCCGGACCAAATTCCGGAACGGATCTTCGAATAATTTTTTATAGAGAAAGTATGCGGAGACGAAGGCCCTGCGAAACGCGCCGATCTGGAGGAGTTTGTCAGGGCGGGCCAGGCCGTAGGCGCCGGTAAAAATGGAGACCAACTTTTTGTTCTGCATCCGAATCACCCTCGCGAAGCTACGGCCCTGCCGGAATCAGTTTCTGGATCCATTCGGAGTTCCTCGACTCCGGAAATAGACTTCTCTAACACCAGCAAAATACGCAAGGCCGCTAGGCGGCGCCACCAGGGTAAGCTGTACCGCTCCAACATCGAAACGGCAGGATAAAGGAACTCCGGTAACAGATTCATCGGCTTGAATCCGAAACTGAGCAAGTAGGCAAACAGACAGAAGGGTTCGGCTGCGAGGCAGGTAAAACGGGGCAGCGCGGCAAGAGTCTTCTGCCGATTTCG
>JBGQDD010000434.1:0-3308 GCA_041495665.1 Candidatus Acidiferrum sp. | reverse complement strand
TGATTGGTGCGGCCGCCGACGATGCGCGAACGAAACCACTGGAAATTCGAGCCGGGAGCGGAAGTGTACGGCTCGCCCTCAATATTCCAGGCGCCGTTTGGCGCGAGAAACTCTCCGAAATTTTCGCCTGCTTTGCCGCCCACGCCTGCGCCACGATGCGGCAATTCGTACGGCCACATCAGCATCTTGAAATCTTTTTCAGGAACGAGGTTCGGTCCGGCTTCCAGCAACACGCAATTCAGACCGCCCTCGGTGAGAATCTTCGCGGCCATGCCTCCGCCAGCACCCGAACCGATGATGCAAACGTCATACTGCTTTGGAGAGCGGATCACCTGGGCCATGCAGCGTTTGCTCCCTACAGATTGTTCTTCTTGATTTCCGAAACCGCGAAATCGCAAGCGCGCGCGGTCAGTGCCATGTAAGTGAGCGACGGATTCACACAGGCTGAGGAAACCATGCAAGCGCCATCGGGGAGAAACAAATTCTTCGCGTCATGCGCCTGATTGTGTTCATTCAATACGGAAGTCTTGGGATCGCGCCCCATGCGCGCGGTGCCCATTTCGTGAATCCCGAGACCGGGCGAAGAGATGTCCTGATAGACGTAGATGTCCCTGGCGCCGGCCGCCGCGAGCATTTCGGCGGCCTGGACGGCAATGTCGCGCGACATGGTGCGCTCGTTGTCGCCCCAAGCGCAGTTAATCTTCAAGGTGGGGATGCCCCAGGCGTCGAGCTTGTCTTTGTCAACTTCGACGTAATTGCTGTGATAGGGCAAGCACTCGCCGAAACCGCCCATTCCCATGCGCCACGGGCCGGGCATTTTGAGAGAGTTTTTGAATTCCGCGCCTATTCCGGCTTTGAAGGAACTGCCCGCCCAGCCGTCGCGGCTTCCCCCGCCCTGGTAACCGTAGCCGCGGATAAATTCCTTTTGTTTGGTCTTCACGTTGCGGAAACGAGGGATGTAGATGCCGTTGGGGCGGTTGCCGAAGGGCATTTTGTCTTCATGACCGGGCATTTCGCCACCGGCGCCCGCGCCCATGTGGTGATCCATGAGGTTGTGGCCGAGCTCGCCGCTGCTGTTGGCGAGACCGTTGGGAAATTCGGGAGTAGCGGAATTGAGGAGGATGCGCGTGGACTCCAGCGTCGAAGCGCAAATGAAAAAGACGCGCGCCTTGAATTCGATAGCGTTCTTGGATTGCGCATCGATGACGCGAACACCGCTGACGCGGCGAGTTTGCGGATCGAAGATGAGGCTGTGAACGACACTGTAAGGGCGAATGGTGAAGCGGCCGGTTTTTTGCGCGGCGGGGAGAGTTGAATTCAGGCTGCTGAAGTAGGATTGCGTGATGCAGCCGCGGTGGCAAACGCCACAGTAATGGCAGGCAGCGCGCCCTTTGTGAACTCGCGTGAGCACGGCCGAGCGGCCGATGGTCATCATGCGATCGTCGAAATGTTTGGCGAGGGCGGCGCGGAAATCCTGTTCAACGCAGGTCATCTCCATCGGAGGGAGGAATTTTCCGTCGGGCAATTGCGGCAAGCCCTCGGCCTGGCCGCTGATGCCAGCGAACTCTTCCACGTAGTCGTACCAGGGCGCGATGTCCGCGTAGCGGATCGGCCAATCCACCGCGATTCCATCTTTCAAATTCGCTTCAAAGTCGAGATCGCTCCAGCGATAACTCTGACGACCCCAAGTGAGAGATTTTCCGCCGACTTGGCGGCCGCGAATCCAGGAAAAATGTTTTCCGGGAGCGGAAGTATAGGGATTTTCCACGTCACTGACGAAGAATTGATTGGAGTATTCATCGCAAGCGTAGTAGCACTCGCGCTGAATGTGCTGCGTGCGCTCGCGTTCGGCGCGATTGTCCCACCCGCGGTACTTGAGTTTCCAGACGGGAACGTGCTCGACGTAGTCGCGCTCGGGAACGATGGAGCGCCCCGCTTCGAGGACCAGCGTGTTCAGGCCTTTTTCGGTGAGCTCTTTCGCCGCCCAGCCGCCGGTGATTCCCGAGCCGACGATGATCGCGTCGTAGGTATTGGTTGCCATGTGCATCTCCCCTATGCTTTTTTCTCTGCGGGCAAAGGCACACAGCCGTGGTGGGCGCCCGGAATGATTTGCAGATTCAATTCTTGAGTGAAGCCGATTTCGGAGGTGTAGTAGCCGTGGAGAGTGATGCCTTTAAAAACGGCGAAGAAATCGCCGCGAAGCTGCTTATCGTGCTCATCCGGAATGGTATTCCCGGCACGCCGCCGGCGGGCGCGCGCTCCGGCAACGGATTCGTCCATGGCACGGAGCAGCGTGACTTGCTGTGCTGGCGAAGCATCGGTGAAATTCTTTCCGAAAAGTTCATTGCTTTGTTTGTCGACGCCGGCAAGACCGGCGAGAAAATTCTGGCGTTCGTCATCGACGGCCCATTCGGTGAGGATGACGTCGATGAATTCATTGACGCGCGCTTCTTTGGCGCCGGGCGTGTCCGTTGCGGGAAGGATTTGATCGATCATCGCAACAACCATTTCATTCTGATGCGGGTTGAGCGTGCGTAGCGCGTATCCGGAGGCGGGGTGCGCTCCCTGGAAAAAGCCAAAAAGATCGGCAGGCACCGCCGGCAAGACGCCGCCAGCCAATAACAATTTTAATGCTTCACGCCGTTGCATAAATCCTCCCCCGGCTTTGTTTCGCGCACTTTATTTTCGCTTTCGGCGGCCTGAATGCAGGGCCGTCGAGCGCGGCAGAGCTTACTATTCACCCAGAAGTTCCTTGCGCACGTTTTTCAAAACGTAAGCGGCGCGCTCGACCCCGACTTCTCCCGCGAGAATGGGGTCCTCATTTTCTATGCTGAGAATGCCTTCGAAACCAACGTCCATGTAGGCCTCGACGATGGACTTCCAGAGGCTGGCGCTGTGTCCATAGCCGACAGCACGGAAAGTCTCCGAGGCCAGGTCAAGTTCATTGGTGGCAAACGCAAAGTTCAGCACTCCATACTTATTGACGTTCTCGGGAAAGAAAACGGTGTCCTTCATATGCGCGTGGAAAATGGCGCCGTGCTTGCCCAGAAAGTGGATGACTTCGACGGGATCGCAGCCCTGCCAGAAAAGGTGGCTCAAATCGCAGTTTGCGCCGATCTCTTCGCCCGCTGCTTCGCGGAGCTTCATGAGCGTGCGCGGGTTATAGACGACGAAGTTCGGGTGCATCTCCAGAGCGAGGCGCTTGACGCCGTGCTCGCGGGCGAATTTCGCGGCATCCTTCCAGTACGGGATGACTTTTTCTTTCCATTGCCAGTCCAGCATCTGCGCGTACTCGGGGGGCCAGCGAT
>JBGQDD010000433.1:0-3312 GCA_041495665.1 Candidatus Acidiferrum sp. | reverse complement strand
TCCCGCCGCCGCGAACGGCTGCCGTCAATGCCACGGCAGCGAAGTGAAATATCTCGGTGACGGCAAATTCGATCCCGCCACGTGGCCGAATAGCGGCATCGGCCGCGTGAATCCGGACGGCAGCAGGGGCAGTTGCGCCGCATGCGTCTTCCGTGACACCGTGAAATTGTTTCGGCGCTTCGCCGGGAACGGCGCGGCTGTAGCCCGTCGAAACGGGATCGATGAAGACGAGGTCGCTGATGTCGAGCAGCGAGACATCGTTGTCGACCAGCTTGTAAGGCGGTGGAAGAAGCGTGCCTGCATCGCCCATCTGCACGCGCCGAGGACCGAATAAGCCAAGGTGGAGCCACACGGAAGCGGAACCCGGGCCGCCGTTGAAGCTGAAGGTAAGCGGGCGCTGGCTCGCGTCGGCAACGTCATCCTTGGTATAGGCGACGTAGAAGATGCTGGCCTTGGGCGTGCCGTCTTCGAGCTTCAGGAGGATGGTGCCGGCCGTCGCGGTGTATTTGATCTCCTGCCCGCCGATCTTCAGGGAGTGCTTGGTCTGAACGATTTTTTCTTCAGGAGCTGGCGGCTTCTTTTCTTCTTTCGGCTTTTCCGCCGCTTTATCCGGTGGTGGCGCTGGCTGCTGGCCAAAGCACAGACTCACTCCCAGTAGAAGCAGGACGACAGGGCCCAAAAAGCGAATTGGAGACTTCATAGGCGGCGGAGCTCCCTTTCAAACCTTCGCAAAATACAAAACCGTGTCGTGCGGCATCGTATGCGAGAGTGCGGGCAGCGTCAATCGTTTGGGGTCCGAGGCGCGACTGGCTTCTTTGGCGATTTCTTTTGCATCGCACGAATTCACGGATAGAATGCGGCCCTCGGATGGAACGTGCGTCCAAAGGAGCGCCGCATGCGCCGCGTTGAATTGCCTGCCGGAATTTTCCTACTCGCTGCCGCGCTGATGTTGTTTGTTCCGGCCCCGGGCGCCGCGCAGAAAAAAGACGATCTGCCGCACCCGAAGACGCTCCCGGAATTGCAGCAAGCAATGAAGGACGTGCTCGACAGAGAACACGTTCCCGGAGCAGGCGTGGCGCTGGTAGCGAATGGCGAAGTTCTCTGGTGCGGCGGAATCGGCGAGGCGGACATTGCCGCGAAGCGTGCCGTCACCTGCGACACGGAATTTCGCGTGGGCTCTATCAGCAAGACATTTGTCGCGCTGGCGCTGCTGAAATTGCAGGAAGAAGGAAAGATCAATCTTTACGCGCGGTTACAGGATGTCGCGCCGGAAATCCCGTTCAAGAATCGCTGGGAATCGACTCATCCCGTCCGCGTTGTGAACCTGCTCGAACACACGGCCGGCTTCGACGACATGGAGTTCAGCGAAGTTTACAACCTGCACGATCGCTATGATTTTCCTCTTCTTGACGTGTTCAAGCGGTTCCGGAAACCACAAGTCGTGCGCTGGCCGCCCGGAACGCGCATGTCTTATGCGAACCCCGGAAATGCGGTTGCCGGCTACTTGATCGAGAAGGTTTCAGGAAAACCTTTCGATCAATACATCCGCGAGACGTTTCTGCGGCCGATGGGCATGGAGAGAGCAGACTACCCATTCACGGATGCAAACAAGCCTCTGCTAGCAATCGGATACGAGGGCAACCCGCCGAAAGCGGGGGGATATCAGTTCATCTACTTGCGCCCTGCGGGAGATCTAAAAGCATCGCCCGGAGATTTGGCAAAGCTGGTGCAATTTCTATTGCGGCGGGGAAAAGCGGGAGACGCGCAGTTGGTGAAACCCGAGTCCATCCTCAGAATGGAAGCGCCGGAAACCACGCTGGCCGCGAAAAACGGCCTGCGGCTTGGCTACGGCCTCTGCAACTATTCGAGCGTGGAAGGCGGCGTAGTGACGCACGGCCACGACGGCGGGATTGACGGCTTTATTTCTTCGTATCGCTACATGCCGGAGCAAAACTGGGGCTACGTGGTCCTTCTCAACAGCACCAATTCGGGCCGGGCACTGCACGACTTGAATCTCCTGGCGATTGATTTTCTTTCGCGGGATTTTCCCAAGCCGCAGCAGGCAGTAATTCACCCGCCGCCGAGCGAACTGCAAGGATTGGCCGGTTTTTACTCGTCGCGCGCGCCCCGAAGCCAGATGTTCGCGTTTCTGGACGGCCTCGCGGGAGGCACGCGCATCCGCGTCATCAATGGCAAGTTGACGCGCTCCGGCCTATTCAGCCAGCCCAAACCGCTGCTCTGCGTCGGCAAGAACGTGTTCCGTGGCGAAAAAGAGCCAGAAGGCACGATGATTTTTTTTACGAACGAATCCGGCGACATGGCAATGGCCGGCAGCGGACTCGAGGAAATTCCTTACAGCGAGCGCAGCAGCCTGGCCATGCCTTTCATTCGCATCGCTCTCCTCTCTCTTTGTCTGTTTTTCATGCTGACTTCTCTTCCCTTTGCGCTGGTCTGGCTATTCCTGAAGCTCGTTGGCGCCATGAAGGACGTGCGCCACCTTTCGGTTCGCGTTGCGCCGCTGCTTGCAACACTGGCGTTCTCGATCGTGCCCATCTGCTTCCTGAAACTCGGCGGGTCGCAAATCGGCACGTTTAACTACTGGACCGCGGGGATCTTCCTCGGAACATTTTTCTTTCCACTCCTGTCGATTGCCGGCATGGTCCTGGTGCTTCGCGTGCCGAGGGAGGAGATTCACCGCGGCGTAAGAATTCACTCGCTGCTGGTTTCCTCTGCCTGCTGCGTGCTCACCGGCTTTCTCTTGTCCTGGCATTTGCTTGCGCTGCGATTGTGGGCACCATGACATGCGTTGTTCGCAGTCAGGAGGAACGGCCCACAATGTAGTTACGCGTGATCTTTTGCACCGAGATGGTTCCGGCCTGGCGCATGATCGTGAGCAATTCGCGGCGCAGGATTTCGAGTACGGCCTCGACACCGGGCTGGCCGAAAGCAGCGAGTCCCCACGAGTGAGGCCGCCCCACCCCGACCGCTGACGCGCCGAGTGCGAGAGCTTTGAAAATGTCGGTGCCCCGCCGGATGCCGCCGTCCACGATGACGGGAATCCTGCCGGCCACACCCTCGATCACTTCGGGCAGGCTCTCGATCGTCGGGCGAAGAGTCTCTTCGGCGCGCCCGCCGTGATTCGAGACAATCAGGCCGTCCACACCGTGTTGGACCGCGATCTGCGCATCTTCGCGCGTGACGATCCCCTTGATGAGCAGCTTGACGCTCACAGTATCGCGCAGCCGTTTCACGAAATCCCAATTCATGTCCGGCGAATGAAGACCAGTGACCTTCGAAAGGTCGAGGCCATTG
>JBGQDD010000432.1:0-3317 GCA_041495665.1 Candidatus Acidiferrum sp. | reverse complement strand
TCCAAAAGTTCGACACGCGCGGTGAGCGCGCCGGGAGTCTGCCGGTCGGCGATGGCCTCGGCGCGAATCAAATTGCGCCAGGGATCGGTACGCAGATGCGGGGCATAGATTCCGCCAAAAATGCCGTGCCAATAAGCGTCGTTGCACTGGGCGCGCAAAAGCAGATCGCGCGCTTGCATCAATTCATCGGCGGCTCTTGCGCCGTCATGCCGCACGGGCGCAGCGGCGATGCGCGCGGAAACGCGCAGCATTTTTTTGTGCAGCAGGTTGGATTCGGGGTACTTGCGGAAAAAGCCGCGCCAGGAACCGCCGCGAAGGAACGACAAGATTTCCGGGCGCGCGCTGAACTCCTTGAGCACCTCGTGATAGCGCTGCCGGACGCGCGTGGGGAGCGCCCACTCCATCATCTCGGTATAGGAAGCGGTGGGAAGATCGGCGCGGCCGAGCGGCGCGTGCGATTCCAGATAATCGCCGGGCGTGGAAACTTGCAGCCAATCGGAATTTTCTTCCAGCGCGGTAAAAAAATCCTCGAGCCAGCCATCCTTGTAACAGTGTTCGTGCGTCCCGGGCCAAACACCGAATTTTTCCATGTCGTCGCCCATGGCAGCCACGCCGCCCGGGTGGACGCTGGCAGCATCGCGCAGGTAAGCGATGACGTCTGCGACTTTGCCAAAAGGAATAAGATAGCGCAGAGCTTTCTGCCCGGGGTAAAGCAAGACGGTCTTGCCGCCGTCTTCGGCGATGTAGGAGCCAAAGAGTTCTTCCGGCTCGAAGCCCGCGGAAAGAAAATGTATGTCATCGACGAGCGTGTAAGCGACATTTGCGGCGGCGAGGGCGGTGGGAAGCTGGGGCTCCCAGACGCGCTCGGCGAGCCAGGCGCCGGACGGAACTCGGCCGAAGTGTTTCTCGAGATACGCAGCCAGGCGCGTGATCTGCTCGCGCTGATCTTCGGGAGGAATCGAAACCAGGATCGGTTCGTAGAAGCCGCCACCGACGAGTTCCACCTGGAAACCCTCGACCAGCTTCTTCAGGCGAGTGAAATACTCAGGCCGATGTTCCTCGATCCAAGTGAGCAGCGGCCCGGAATAGTGGAGGCCGAGACGAACTCCCGGATGCTCTTCGAGGTGCTCAATGAAGGGAAGATACGATGTCGCGTACGCCCTTTCGAGAACATGCTCGAAATTGCCGCAGGGCTGGTGCGCGTGAATGAGCAAAGTGAGATGGAATTTCTGCGGCATGGGAACAGTTTTTTCTCTCTAACATCATAACCCGCCAGGCGAAATTGCGAATTCCGGTCGCGTGGGGAATGCGCGAATTGCGCACCTCAATGGGATACGGGCCGCGCCGATATGGTCGCTGCTGCGCGGTTCAATCAGGGCGCGGTGTGCCTTAGCACCCAATCGGAGACGGCGTTCAAGGCTTCCGGGGCCATGGTCTCCTGAATGCCGCCGTATTCGGTGGGCGAGCCCGTTGGGCAGTGCTGGAAGAGGTGGTTCAAGCCAGGCAATTCGGTGGTTTGAAAGTCCTTGTTGCCGCCGTCTTGCAAGGCTTTCTGGATTTTAGCGAGATTCTCCTTCGGCGAGACTTGGAGGTCCTTCTCACCGCTGAGGGCGAGGACTGGACACATCGTCTTTTGCAATGCGGGGAGGGGATCGTAGTCGAGGAAGAACCGGAACCAGGGCGAAGCTAGCAGGCGAACTTGCGATTGCAGAGCGGCGTGAGGGAGCGACGCGCTCATGCCGCTGGACTGCACGAGGTCGCTCAACTTGGCTTGCAGAGCTGCCGGGTCCTTCTCCTGGCGAACTAGCGCGTAAGTTTGTTTGTTGAATTCGCGGGTTTTTGCGATCTGGCCTTCGTTGACACCCGCCGTCTTCAGGATCAGCTCAGACTGGAGCAAGAGAGTGTCCTCGCCATTGAGACCGGGCACCGCGAGAAGGACGATCCAGGCAGCATCGCCGGAATGCGCGGCAACCAGGGGCGCAATCATGCCGCCTTCGCTGTGTCCAATGAGGCCGATTTTCTTCACTTCGATTTCCTTGCGAGTTTTCAAGTAAGCGAGGGCCGCTTCGGCGTCGCCGGCAAAATCCTCCGTCGTCGCGTTCGCATAATCGCCGGTGGACTTGCCGATTCCGCGTTTATCGAAGCGAAGAACGGCGATGCCTTTTCGCGTCAGGTGGTCCGCCAACACGAGAAAAGGGCGATGCCCTACGAGAGATTCATCGCGGTCGTGCGGCCCGGAACCGCTGAGAAGAATGGCCGCGGGAAAGGGACCCTGTCCAGGCGGAAGCGTGAGCGTGCCGGCGAGTGAGATCTTCGCTTTTCCGTTTGGGAAAGTGATTTCTTCTTCCCTATACGGATAAGGCTTGATGGGGTTCTGTGGGCGGACCAGTTCAAGAAGTTGGTCCGAACGTTGAAAAACCAGTTTCTGCTCGACGCCGTTTTGCGTCCAGCTTCCGGTGATGGCTGTTTTTGCGGGGTTGAGCGTGCCGTCGTAAACGCCGCTCACCACGGGAATTTCAAAATGAAAGCCGGCGTCCTTCTGGCTCACCTTGATGGCGGGTAGGCCGCTAACTCCCTGGTCGGGACTATCGAGCGCAGCGACGAGCTGCTTCTGATCGTCATGCGAGACGTGCAGTTGCAAGCGGAGGCGCATGCCGTTGCCTTCCAGCGCGCCTTGCCACACTCCTTCGGCGCTCGCGATGGCATCGGAAGGCTTCTTTGCGCCGGATCCCGCCGCCTGGCGATGAAAAACAAGAGGCAGGCTTGCGCTGCCCTGCGTCCATTCACCTGCGATGCTGCCATGATCCGCGGCAAACTTTCCTTCATAGGAAGCACCCACGGAAGCCACATTGAAATGGAGAGTGGACTCTTTCTGTGCGAGAGAGGTCACTTCAATGCCGTAGACGCCTTGATCCAAGCTATCGATGGTGGCTCTGAAGGAGCCGTCCTCCGCTTTTGAAACGTGCAGAACGAGATGGAGGACCGCTTCGCCCGCTTGAAGCGAACCGGTCCAGTGGCCTGCCAGCGTGGAGGAGCCCCGTCGCGCCTGCGCTTGATGAACGGCTGGAGTCTGGGCCGAGGCCGTCGAGAAAAAGGCGAGGCTGAAAAAAGAAATGGCCAAGGCCAGACACGAGTTTCCGGGCTTCACGCAAGACCTCCACAGACGACACTCAGGATGGTAGATGATTCCCGGCCCAAAAGATTGGCATGGTGACTGCTGCCGAGAGGCGTGGATCAAGAGATGGGCGTAAATCGATGCGCAAATGCGGGGCTCGATTTCTTGGGGGCCGGCATGGAAAAAAAACGGCAGGCCGAAG
>JBGQDD010000431.1:0-3317 GCA_041495665.1 Candidatus Acidiferrum sp. | reverse complement strand
CTTTTCCTGCGCTTTGCAGGCCATGCCCAAAGCAAGCGTCATCGTCAAAATCGCGACGCCAGCGGCTACACTCCTGAGTTTTGTTCTTTCCATGGTCTCCTCCCGCGAAATGCTGAGCAAAGAAGGAATGCACATGGGTAGCCACTACCGGCCATCGTGGATCGCCGCAAAGGATTGAAAAGCATGCACTTGGAGGTGCCACCCGGCACTCAAAGCGGAGGGCGGGGTTTCTGTCGGCGAATCACACCATCGCCCCGCAAGCGGATTCCGACAGTTTCGCTGCTGACTCGGGCTTTCTCACGAGAATCGGGCTCGTCCACGTGCGCTCTGTAGGGCCTGCCTGGCGTTTACCCCGACTCTTGTCGGGGAGGCGGGCCGCTCTTCTAGCTCTCTTCGAGGAAGTGCCGGATCCGCCGCAATACCGCGGCATACATTGCGGGCGTGACGCGGCCGGTCTGGGTATTCTGCTGGCTCGGATGATAGACGCCGAATAATCTCGGCGTGCCCGACGCCACCTCAGCTTCCGCGCCGTGCGCAAACTTGTAGAGCGCCCGCGAAGCAATCACGCCGCGCTGCTTCAAAATCTCGAGGTACGCATCCCAAGCGATTTTTCCCAGCGCCAAAATCGCCTTCGGCTTCAAGATCTCGAGTTCACGTTCCAAGTAACTGCGGCACTTCGAGATTTCCTCCGGCAGAGGCTTGTTCTCTGGTGGCGCGCAGCGGCAAGCTGCGCTGATATAAACATTTTCCAGGCGCAACCCGTCATGGCAATTCTTTGAAACAGGCTGATTCGCGAAGCCCGCTTTGTGCAGCGCCGCATACAAAAAATCGCCCGAGCGGTCACCCGTGAACATCCGCCCCGTGCGATTCGCTCCATGGGCCGCGGGTGCAAGTCCCAGAATCAAAAGCTGCGCGTGAGCGTCACCGAAACCCGGGACCGGTTTCCCCCAGTATGTCCACTCGCGATACGCACGCCGCTTTTCCCGGGCCATCTTTTCGCGATGTTTCACCAAACGCGGACACTTCCGGCAGGCCAAAATTTCCACATTCAGAACGCGAAGCAATAAGGGTTTTTCAGGCATGATGTCACGAGATCGGGCGTCCCATCATCCGATTCACATCGGCGAACGGGACCGCGCCATCCAGCAGGGAAGCGTACGTTCCGCTTTCCATCCAATCTTTCCCGATCCGCCGAACGAGTCCAAGTGTAGCCCGCATCACCGCGGAACCTGCGCTTGCCCGCGCGACTCCCATTTTTTCCAGTTCTGCGAGGGAAGGACAGTTCGCCGAAACCAAAATATTCAGCGGCGCGCCGATCGCCTTCACTAACTCCGCGATAGTCTCCCGGCTGCTGACTCCTGGAGCGAACACGCAATCCGCCCCCGCTTGATGGTAAGCGCGCAATCGTTCCACCGTTCGCTCGAACCGCGTAGCAGCTTCTCCAATTGGCATCAAGTAAATGTCCGTACGCGTATTCAACACCAGCGGAACACCTGCCGATGAAGCCGTCTCCTTAATAGCTCGGATCTTTTCCACTTGC
Organism: Candidatus Acidiferrum sp.; assembly: GCA_041495665.1. Taxonomy (GTDB): domain Bacteria; phylum Acidobacteriota; class Terriglobia; order Acidiferrales; family UBA7541; genus Acidiferrum. The sequence goes on along the minus strand of JBGQDD010000431.1, from coordinate 1,777 downwards.
AGAGACAAGTCCACGTGCGAACTCTCGTCGTCGCCCGTAACATCTTCGAGGTTCATTCCGATAGCTCCCGCTGCAACCACGGCTTTCGCCGTTTCCACCATGTCCTTGATCGTCGTGCCGTAACCCGATTCCATGTCCGCAGTGACCGGAACGCGAACGGCATGCGCGATCCGACCTACAACTTCCAGCATCTGATCCATGGAAACGCGCTGGCCGTCCGAGTACCCGAGAGAGAATGCAACCCCGGCGCTGCTGGTGGCAATTGCCGGATGGCCAGCTTCTTCCAGGATTCTCGCGCTGGCCACGTCCCACGCATTGGGGAGCGCTAGGATGTGCGGTCCTCCATGCAACTTTCGGAACCGCTCGGCTTTCTCAGCTTGTACTCGGACGTCCATCGGAAAACCTCCAGGGGAGAGACGCAGAGATAGTTTAGGAATTAGAGACTAAAGATTGTCACCACTCGGGAAAACAGCCAATTTGGAGAACCAATTCCTCAACTCTCTTGTGTCGAACCATCCTCCGCGTCAGCGCAGAATCGCGAGCACTTCGTCGTGAATTTTTCCGTTCGTGCTGATAAGTTGCCCGGTATAAATCGTTCGCTCGCCGCGCCCGTTCGTCGAGCGTCCGCCGGCTTCCTCGACCATGATCCCGAGCGGCGCCAGGTCCCACGGCTTCGAGGTCCAATCCAGCGCGGCCTCGATCGCTCCTTCCGCGACCAGCATGTGCTGCCAAAATCCGCCGAACGAGCGGCTGTTGCGCGCCGCGTCCAGCAGACCGCGGATCTTCGCCTGATCGTTTGCATTCTTGCTCGGGCCCGTTCCGGTACTGAACACCATCGCCGTGCTCAGGCTGGTCACGTTTGAAACGCGGAGCCGCTTTCCATCGCGGTAGGCGCCTTCTCCACGGTACGCCCACCATCGCGAATGCAACCCGGGTGCACTCACCATCGCAGCAACGATCTCGCCATTCGACTCAATTCCCATCAGCGTGCCAAAAGTCGGAATCCCGCGCGAAAATTCTTCCGTGCCATCGATCGGATCGATGATCATTCTGGCTCGGCCCGAGGTGCTCGCGGACTTCGCATCTCCGCCGCCCATTTCCTCACCCAGAACGTCCAGCGCCAGCCCGCTCGCCGCCACTTTCGCCCGCGCCATCTCTTCCACGGCGCGGTCCGCCTGCGTCACCGCCGTCCCGTCGTCTTTCCTTTCAGTTCGCAACTCCTCCGCGCGGAAATACCGCATCGCAATCGCATCCGCCTCTTCCGCAATCGCTTGGAGCAATTCTTCATAGTCTTCCCGGAATCCCATTAGTTCTCCCCATTCGATGTACTTCATCGGGCTGGCATTTTCCCGTCACCGGTCACGAATCACCATTCACTGCATTTGACTCTCGCTGCCCGCACCCCTAGCATACAAAGTTACGCAAATGTCTGCTCGCGCCAACACCGGGACCGTGCTGGACCGCATTCTGGAAGCGCGGCGCGCCGAAGTCGATCACCGCAAACGCGTATTGCCGGAGACCGCGCTCAAGTATGGCGCGAAGGCGGCCACGCCGCTGCGCGATTTTTCCGCGGCGCTGTGCCGCGACGGCTTGAACGTTCTCGCGGAGTTGAAGCCGGCTTCGCCCTCGCGGGGCGTGATTCGCGAGCTTGGGCAGGAAGGGCTGCTCGGCCTCACCTACCCGACAAGCGTCGGCGGACAGGGCCTGGATTTTGGACACAACGTGGTCCTGGCTGAAGAACTCCCGCGCTCGAGGATGATGGGGCTCACCCTCAGTG
>JBGQDD010000430.1:0-3317 GCA_041495665.1 Candidatus Acidiferrum sp. | reverse complement strand
GAAGCATCGGCATGGTCGGGCATCGGCTGGCTTAGCCTGCTCTTTCTGGCCGTGCTGGCGTTCGACTTCCTCGCCCAATACGTCCAGATTCGCATCATGCAGCGCGTCGGCCAGCAAACGATGTGCGACATGCGCCGCGAAATATTCAGCCACATGCAACGTTTGCCGATGAGCTACTTCGACCGCAATCCTGTCGGCCGGCTGGTCACCCGGGTGACCACCGACGTCGATGCCCTCAACGATCTCTTCGCCGCCGGCGTCGTTACCATGATCAACGATTTTTTTCTCCTCGCGGTCATGGCCGGCTTGCTCTTCAAGATCGACCGCCGCCTGGCGCTCGACACGCTTGCCGTCCTGCCCGGCATCCTGATCGTCACCATGATTTTCCGCAAGTTCGTCCGCGACGCCAATCGCCGCATCCGCACGGCCATTGCCCGCATCAACGCTTTTCTTCAGGAATACATTTCCGGCATGAGCGTCGTGCAGCTCTTCAACCGTGAACGCAAGGCCGTCGAGGAATTTGAGAAGCGCAATCGCGATAATATGCTCGCCTGGCGCGATGCCATTCTCGCTTACGCGCTCTTCTATCCGGCGGTCGAATTTCTCAGCTTCGCCACCATCGCCCTGATCTATTGGTCCGGTGGAAACCGTATTCTCTCGGGCGGCCTCACTCTTGGCGTTCTTACGGCGTTCACCATGTTTGCGCAGCGCTTCTTCCGGCCGATCCAGGACCTTAGCGAGAAATTCAACATCTTGCAGTCCGCGATGGCAGCATCCGAACGCATCTTCAAGTTGCTGGATGAGCCGGTGCCGGCTGGATCGGATCCCAACGCCATTCCGCTCGATCATCCGCGAGGCGAGATTGAATTCCGCAACGTGTGGTTCAGCTACCGCAACGCCCCGGAGCCCGCCGAGGAAGATTGGGTCTTGCGCGATGTCTCCTTCCGGGTGGAGCCCGGGCAGACCATCGCCATCGTGGGACATACGGGCGCGGGAAAAACCACTCTGATTTCCTTGTTGCTGCGCTTTTACGACATTCAGCGCGGGCAAATCCTCCTGGACGGCAAGGATATTCGCATGATCGACTTGCAGGATTTGCGGCGGCAATTCGGCATCGTGCTGCAGGATCCATTTCTTTTCACCGGCACGATCGAAACGAATATCCGGCTCGGCACGCCTGGCATCGATCGCGCCACGGTCGAACGCGCCGTCGAGGAGATTGGGCTTGGCGAATTCATGCGCTCGCTGCCGGAGGGTGTGGGTAGCAACGTAAACGAACGCGGCTCAACACTCTCGGTCGGGCAACGCCAGCTCATCAATTTTGCTCGCGCGCTGGCCCACAATCCGCGCTTCCTGATTCTGGACGAAGCGACCTCCAGCGTGGACACCAAGACGGAGCTGCTCATTCGCGAAGCGTTGAATCGCTTGCTGTCTGGGCGAACCTCGCTGGTCATCGCGCACAGGCTGAGTACCATTCAGCACGCCGACCGCATCCTCGTGTTTCACAAAGGGCGCTTGCGCGAGCAGGGCGCCCATCAGGAGCTGCTCGCGCAACGCGGAATTTACTATCGGCTTTACCAGTTGCAATACAAGGAGCAGGAGCTGCAACTTCCGATGGAGTCCAATCGCTCGGCAGAACCCTCGGTGTCACCGGCCAGCGACTGATCCCTGCGCCACCCAAACATGCCTCCCATACCGCTCCTTCTCTCCGCCGGCGAAGCTTCCGGAGACATGTACGCCGCGCGGCTCGCGACGGCCCTGAAGCAGCGCCTGGACGTTGCCATTTTCGGCATGGGCGGGCCGTTGATGCGCGCGGCGGGCGTCGAGATCATCACGGATTATTCGGAGGTTTCCGTGGTGGGGATCACCGAAGTGCTGAAGCGCTTGCCGTCGTTGTTCCGCGCGATGCGGCACCTCGTGGATGAGGCGGAGCGCCGGCGGCCCCCGCTTGCGATTCTGACGGACTTCCCCGGTTTTCATCTGCGCCTCGCGCGCAAGCTGCGTCCCAAGGGCATTCGAAACGTCTATTACATTTGCCCGCAATTCTGGGCTTGGCGGCCGTGGCGCGTGAATTTGGTGCGGCGCCGGTTCGCGCAGGCACTCTGTATTTTTCATTTCGAAGAAAAGTTTTACGCCGATGCCGGTGTGCCGGTCAAATTCATCGGCCATCCGCTCGTGGGAAACGTGAAAGCCACCCTGACGCGGGAATTATTTTGCAAAAAATACGGTCTGGAAGAACGGAGCAAGATACTGACGATTTTGCCGGGAAGCCGGCGGGGGGAAATCGCGCACCATGTACCCGTGCTGGTGGAGGCTCTAGCGGAAATCCGCCAACGGCTGCCAGACCCGCCCGAGATTGTGGTTGCCGTGGCGCCGGGGCTGGATGCCGCGCGGCTGCACGCGAGATTCCCTGCCGACTGCCGTGTGCGATTTCTCAAGGATGACACCTACAACGCCCTGGCCGCCGCGGACCTGGCGATCGTCTCCAGCGGCACGGCCACGGTGGAAACGGCGCTGCTCGGTAAACCGATGATTGTCGTTTACCGGCTCTCTCCGCTGACGGCCCGGCTCGCGAAACCGCTGGTGAGAACCGAGTTTTTCAGCATGGTAAATCTGATCGCCGGACGCGCCGTCGTCCCTGAATTGATCCAGCACGACTTCACGCCGCAGCGGGTCGCCGCGGAAGCGGAAAAGCTACTCTCTGCCTCGGAAGAAGCCAAGAATCGAGTGGAAAAGATGAGCCGCGGGTTAGAAGAAGTGCGAAGGCTCCTGGGCCCCCCGGGAGCGGTCGAAAGAGCGGCGGATGAGATTGCCAAGCTGCTCAACGCGGCCCAAAGCAACGCGAACTGATGGGTTTGGTATCCTATAGGTGTACATAGGTGCGGAATTGAAGACAATTGAAAGGGGTCCGATGGCCCTTAGCCGAAGAGTTCCCGCTATATCTTTCTTCTTTACGCTGATCTTTCTGACTTGCGCTGCCGCGTCTCTCCAGGCGCAGGTTCCCCGCCCCGCGAATTTCCTCGCCGAACACTACGATGTCTCCGCGTCGCTGGACGCCATCGGACAATCGATTTCCGCGACCGCAAAAATCGATTTCAAGGCCGTGGAAGCCTCCAGCAGCGTGCGCGTCGAGCTGCACCCCAACCTGATCGTGAAAGAGGTAAAAGGGGCCGACGGCAATCCGCTGGCCTTCGAGCGCGACAATCAAAACCCACTCATCGTTGTCGTCCAGTTGCCCACTCCAGTAGCCACGGATGGTCACGCCACCCTCACCTACACGTATGCGGGGTTGCTATTCAATGAAGAGAACAGCCCGG
>JBGQDD010000429.1:0-3318 GCA_041495665.1 Candidatus Acidiferrum sp. | reverse complement strand
GGCAGACGCAGCAAACCTTTGTCGTCAGTGACACCGAAGAGGAGACGCGCTTCCCCGAATTCATGCAGCGCCTCCGCGAATATAACGTTCGCTCTCTCGCCATCATCCCGTTGACGACGGCCCACCGCCGCATCGGCGCCATGGGCTTCGGCCGCATCGTTCCTCAGCGCGTCACGGACTCCGAGCTTCAATTCATGCGGCGCGTCGCCAGTCAGGTCGCCGTCGCCGTCGATAACGCGCTCAATTTCGAAACTTCCGAGGCCTATCAAACGCAGCTCGCCCGCGAGCGCGACCGCCTCCAGGTTCTTCTCGAACTCAACAACGTCCTCGTCACCAGCCGCGAGCTCCCCGAACTTTTTCGCGGGATTGTCTCCACCCTCCAGCGCGTCATTCATCACGACTACACCAGCCTCGCGCTCCTCGATCCGCAGACCGGCCTGCTCAAAATTCACGCCCTCGATTTTCCCGCCCACCAGGGCCTCTTCAAACAGGAGATCACCATCTCGCGCGATGTCTCGCCCTCCGGCCACGCAATCTCCACCGGCCAGCCGCTTCTCGCCCGCGGTGCGGAACTGGACCGCTACACCAGTGAAGTCATCCGCGTCCTCCGCAGTGAGGGCATTCAAACCGTCTGCTGCGTTCCTCTCGTCACCCACGGCCACACCTTCGGTTCGCTCAATCTTGCCAGCCGCCGCCTCGACGCGTTCACTCCGCACGACGTAGAACTCCTCCAACAAGTCTGCGCGCAAGTTGCCATCGCGGTCGAGAATGCTCTCGCTTTCAAGGAAATCGATGTCCTGAAAAACAAGCTCACCGAAGAAAAACTCTACCTCGAGGAAGAAATTCGCAGTGAATTCAATTTTGAGGAAATCATCGGCGAGAGTCCCGCGCTCAAGCGCGCCCTGGCTCAGGTCGAACTCGCCGCTCCCGCCGGCACTACCGTCCTCCTCCTCGGCGAAACCGGCACCGGCAAGGAGCTTTTCGCCCGCGCCATCCATAATCTCAGTCCGCGCCGCGATCGCACCTTCGTTAAGATCAATTGCGCCGCCATTCCCAGTGGTCTTCTCGAATCCGAGCTTTTCGGCCACGAACGCGGCGCCTTCACCGGCGCCATCAGCCAGAAAATCGGCCGCTTCGAACTTGCCGACCGCGGCACACTCTTCCTCGACGAAGTTGGCGACCTTCCCCTCGAACTTCAGCCGAAACTTCTTCGCGTGCTTCAAGAGCAGGAATTCGAACGGCTCGGCGGCAACCGCACCCAGCGCGTGGACGTCCGTGTCGTCGTGGCCACTAACACCGATCTTTCGAAACGCGTCGCCGAGCGTGCTTTTCGCAGTGACCTCTACTACCGCCTGAACGTTTTCCCCATCCAGATTCCCGCGCTCCGCGAGCGCGCCGAAGATGTCCCCCTCCTCGTTCGCTACTTCGTGCAGAGATTCAGCCGCCAGCTCAACAAAGGCGTCGAGTACATTCCCGCCGATGCCATGGACGCCCTCACTCACTATTCCTGGCCCGGCAACGTGCGCGAGCTTGAGAACCTCATCGAACGCGCCGTCCTTCTCTCTCCAGGCAAAGAGCTGCGCATCCCCTTCGCCGAATTGAAATCCGCGGCCTTCGCGGCCACCGTCGGCGCCGGTCCCTCTTCGTCCTATACTTCCCTTGCCTCCCTAACTCCCTCCACCTCTTCGATCTCTACTCTCGAAGAAGCCGAACGCCTGCACATCCTCCGCGCCATGAAGCAGACGCAGTGGCGCATCGCCGGCCCCAAGGGCGCCGCCGTCCTCCTCGGCATGAAGCGCACCACTCTCCAGGCCCGCATGCGCAAACTCGGCATCCGCCGCCCTGTTTAAGCCTTCGCTGTGGACGCCTGGTGTTTTCGGTTTTTCCGTGGAATTGTCTACTTCAGTTCGTTATTGATCAGGTTTGCCAACCGCGCACCGGCCAGCGCGATTCGCTTCTTGGCCAGCGTCTTGGCCTTGCTCTTGTACGCGCTCGTCAGTGAAAACGGCCCGTTGCCGGCCGCCACCGGCGGTTGATAAACCGTCTGCTGCGCGGCCTGAAAACTTTCCGCAATCCAGTCTTTTTCATCAGATTTCGCAGCTAGCACCGCATCCGCCGCCGGTAATTTCTTCGCGGCTTTGATCACCGGTTTGATTACCGCTTGCGCGGTTGTCCCCGTGCCAAACAGGCCGTCCCAAAACGCGTGCAGCTCCTTGGGGCATCCCGAGCAATTCAATTTCACTTTGTTCCCGCCGTTGTCGCCGCCCGGGTCCGCGCTGCTCACGCGTGTCGCGCTGTGCAGCGGCTGGTGCACGTCTCCCACCAGGTGCAGCAGCCACGTCAAATCGTAAGACTTCAGCTTGTCGTCGCTGTTGGACGCCAGTACTCCGCGGAAGAGCGCGATCCGTTCCTGCGCGTTCGGCGTCGGAAGTGGCGGCAACGCAGTTCCGTCGCTGGTGAACGCTGTGTCCACAAAATGAAAATACTTGTGCTTCAGCAGATCGCTGTAGCCGGTGTTTTGGCTGGACGGCGCCCCGTCCGGAGTGTTTCCGCCGTTGCTTCCGTCGTCGCTGTAGGCGCTATCCCCTTTGATCTCGTCCGCCCACTGCGCCGCCAGCATGAACACCATCATGTCTTTGTCCGCCGGCGACGCGCTAGCCGGGACCCAACTCATCCATTCGTTGAATTTCGGATTTTGACTCAGCAGATCCTTCACCCGCGCTTTCGCCGTCGGCGTCAGCTTCTGGTACGCCACATAAGCTACCGCCATGTGCCCGTAGGTATTCCATCCATACACCGGCGCACTGAGTCCCCCAGCCAACACCACCGTCGCTATCACCAGAAGAATCTTCCTAGTCATAATCCACCTCCACACGAACTTTATGTGCATTTCCTTACGTGCCCGCAAACCGCAATCAGGAATTGAGCCAGTTCCAGGACCTCTTGAGACACCACTGTCAACTAGTGCTCTCGCCCCCGGATTCGTTTCATCCCTCCGCCCGGTCTTACACCTTTCTCTAGCTCCCGCCTACTGCTTTATTTTCCTTGCTTCTCGCGCTCGGCGCCTCCGTCCAGCCTGCGGTGGTAATTGTTTGCGCAAACGGGGATTCGGCGGAGCGTCTCCAGGTGTCTTTCTTTGCTAGCCTACAGATACGAAACGACATAGCCCCCAGCGGGGCCTGTCGCTGTCTTTTGAAGTGTCTCCTGGCCGCTCGGCGGCCATCGGAATGTTTTCGCCTTGAATGGTGATCGGGAGTGTGACGTGAAAATCGCATCGGTATTTCTTGCTCTGACCGGATCGTTCGCCATGCTGGCTGC
>JBGQDD010000428.1:0-3340 GCA_041495665.1 Candidatus Acidiferrum sp. | reverse complement strand
TATTGGGCAGTTCCCTTCCGGCGTCGCGCACCGTTTTCAGCGTGTATCCCGCGGCGATGCGCTATGCCGGGCCGCGCGAGGCCATCTTCCACGCCCTCGCACGGAAGAATTACGGCTGCACGCACTTCATCGTCGGGCGCGATCACGCGGGCGTCGGCAACTTTTACGGACCCTTCGACGCGCAGAAAAAATTCTTCACCTTCGAACCGGACGAACTTGGTATCACACCGCTCTGCTTTGATGCCACGTTCTATTGCAAGCTGTGCGGGCAGATCTCTTCGGAAAAGACCTGCGCGCACGGGCCGCAGCACCGGCTGGTTCTGAGCGGCACGAAAGTGCGGGAACTGCTGCGCAACGGCGAGGAACTGCCCCTTGAATTCACGCGTTCCGAAGTAGCCGCAATCCTAGAGAAAGCCTACCGCGAAAAATGATGCGGCCAAAAAAGGGCTTCACGGTGTGGTTCACGGGCTTGCCTTCGGCGGGCAAGTCCACGCTGGCAGAACTGCTGTCGCACGAACTGCGGGAGCGCGGGCATGGCGTCGAAGTGCTGGATGGCGACGTGGTGCGGCAGCATCTCTGCAAAGGGCTGGGATTCAGCAAAGAGGACCGCGACGAGAATATCCGACGGATCGGTTTCGTGTGCGGCTTGTTGACGAGGCACGGCGCAGTGGTGATCGCCGCGGCCATTTCGCCTTATCGCGCCATCCGCGACGAAGTGCGGGCGTCGGTCGGTAATTTCGTCGAGGTCTATGTCAAGACCTCGGTGGAAACGTGCATCCAGCGCGACGTCAAGGGCCTCTACAAAAAAGCGCTGGCCGGCGAGATCAAGGGCTTCACCGGCGTAGACGACCCCTATGAGCCCCCCTTGAAACCCGAACTGACCATTGAGACCGAGACGGAGAGCCCGCAGGAGTCCGCGGCCCGGATTCTGCGAGGGCTTGAAGAATCGGGCTACCTCGAGCCTTTGCCGGAAACCGGTTACACGCCCGAGGAAGAAGCGCGCATCCGCGAGCGTCTTGTCCGGCTCGGATATTTGGAGCCCTGACCCTTCGACGCTCGTTCTTGCCGCGAAACCTCGTACAAGTATTCGATGACTCACCCGGAGCAGAAGTTCGCTGGAGAGCTCTGCTCGCGTGAATTGCCTTTCCGCGGATTAATAAAAAGTAGGCGTATCAAAGTAAAGAATGATACAAGGAGGGAATACTGCGAGTGGGCGCGAAAAGAGCCCTCGGTTTCGCCGCGGCCTTTTGCAATCACTCGAATTTTGGATGGCCGGAGGACTTTCGACTGCGAATGAAGTGTCGTTCTCCTGTGGGGGAAGAGATCTTGTGAGGTGCGAGATGACGTACTCAAAATCATGGTGGCAAAGCGTCCGCGTGCTGGCCGCGACGATCTCGTTGGCTGGACTGACATTCGCTCTGGGCCCCGCGGGTTGGGCGCAGGAGCAGAAACCGGAAGTACCCTCGCCAGCGATTCGCGTTTCTGTGCGCCTGGTCCTTGCCGACGCCGTGGTGACGGACAAGGATGGGAAGGTGATAACGGGCCTCGGCTCGCAGGATTTCACGGTGCTCGAGGACGGTAAGCCGCAGAAAGTGACGATGGTTTCGTTTGAGCAGCCTGGGGAAATGGCGCGTGCGTTGCGCGGCCAGCGTGCCAGCATGCCGCCGAACGTGACGACGAATCGTCCGGCGTACCGCATGCCGTCGGGCGCGCCAGTGATCGTACTGCTGGATGCGTTGAACACGCCGGTGCGGGACCAATCCAGGGCGCGGCTGGAGATGTTGAAGTACCTCGACAAGCAATTGCAGCCGGGGCAGCAGATCGCCGTCTACACCCTGGCACGATCGTTGAAAATGCTGCAGGACTTCACAGATGATCCGGCGCTGCTCAAGGCGGCGGTACAGAGTTTCAATCCCTTGGTCTCAATGGAGCTGCAAATCGCGGACGTCAACCAGAGGCTTCCGCGGTTGTCTGGGGCCTTGCCAGACTCTAGCGTGCGGAATACCGGAAGGGACCCAGGGCTGTTCCTTTCGCGGATGCAGGATTTCTATAACGAGCAAGCCAACGTGGTAACCGATGCACGCGTAGGAATGACGCTGACAGCATTCCGCGGGGTTGCGCAAGCTGTGGCCGGCCTGCCGGGGAGGAAGAGCCTGGTGTGGGTGTCCGGGGCATTCCCTTTGGCCACTTATTCGCGAATCATCGAATACAGCGCAAATCCTAATAATGACCCGAATCGCGTGCGCATCGACAACTTGTACGAGGATAAATTGCGGGAAACCGATTCAATACTGACGGACGCGCAGGTGGCGGTTTATGCAGTGGATGCCCGCGGCTTGGTAGGCCAATTGCTCGGCGGGGCGGAAAGTCAGGGTGTCGACGCGGCGGGGGCGCTCGTTAGCGGGGCCGAGTACGCGCAGAACCTCCAACTCGCCAGCGGGTCCCTCCAGGAGACGCAGGCGACGATGAAACAAGTGGCGGGAGACACAGGCGGGAAAGTGTTCATCAACCAGAATGATCTCGACCATTCGGTAGCAATGAGCGTCCAGGACGGTGCGTCCTACTATTTGTTGGGCTACTCCCCCGAAGGCAAGGCGGACGGCAAGTACCACAAGATTGAGGTGAAGGTGAATCGTCCAGGAGCGACGGTACGCGCGAGGCATGGCTACTATGCAGTTAGCTCGGGTGATGACGCGAAGGCCACCAAACAGCGGGAGGCGGAAGTCGGAATGGCGATGCAGTATGGATCGCCGGGAGCGACCGGCGTGACCTTTGACGCCCGCGTTGTGCCGCCTTCTCCTGCGGCCAAGGCAAAGGTAGGGGTCGATTTTATTGTGGATCCGATCACCATTTCTGCAGTAGATGCAGGAGGAGGCGGCAAAGGGCTTGCTTTGGAGTTTCATGTCGCGGCATACGGAACAGATGGAAAGATGGCGGGACAAAAGGACGTCGCCATAAAACCTACGCTTAAACCCGCCGACTTCACTCGCATCCAGCAACAAGGACTGCCTTATCACGTCGATGTGGAATTGCCACCCGGGCGCTACACGCTGCGCCTCGGTGTCGTGGACCAACACAGCGGAGTCATCGGTACAGCCGACATGCCGCTGGTGCTCGATGGTCCCCAATAGCCGGCTCCTCGAACGCCCTGGTTTCAGGCTATTCGGATCGTTCCCCCCCTCTCCGCGAAGCGCTGAGCGCGCGATGTTTGTGCGGCGCCCCCACCCCCGTGTTTTTTGTAAGTGTTGCATCTAAAGAGCTTAGCTGGGGCGTAAGTCTTTTGTTTGCAACACTTGCGGGCAGAACCATAAGTGTTGCAGCTAAAGGACTTAAAGCGATA
>JBGQDD010000427.1:0-3352 GCA_041495665.1 Candidatus Acidiferrum sp. | reverse complement strand
GTGAAAGCGGTGGGACTCGAACTGCTCGAAACGGAAAATCGCGAGCCGGTGCGAGGCAAGGATGCCGCGGAGATCTGGTCGGCGGTCTTCCCCGCCCTTGCAGGGACCGAATCGTACGTCGTGGATTTTTTCAGCCACATCGAGCGCGTGAGAGAGTTTTGCAAGATGCGGGAGATGGCGTTGCGCGATGCGGCGGAGCGCTGCGTCGTGCTGGCCCAGCCGAATCAAGAGCAGTTGCGGCAAATCTTTGAACGCTTCGAAGGCGAGACTTTTGGCGTTCGGACAGGCACGGCGTCGCAATCCGCCGATGCCGCCATCGAGGGCGATCTTTCAAAGCGCGGGCTGGACGCCTATCAGGCGGCATACGCCCGCTACACATTTTGCGCCATTTGCGAGCCGGAGGACGGCTGGGTGACGCTGCTGAGCGAGCCGCTCTGGCCTAGCGAAGTTATCCGGCGGGTGCGGCCGGCGGTTCAGCCATTTGACATCTACATTGCGCGGCCCAATTGAATGCCTTCCCGGCTGCGCCCAGAATTGATTGTCCGGCATCCGAGTGGTAGCTAGATTGCTTCACTTGTAGGAGTGAGGACGGAACTGATTGATGCGACGTGTGAAAACATGCCTGGTCCTGGCGACACTGGCGGCGATTTCTTGCGGTTGCGGAGGTGCGAGAGTTGTGACCGGCCGCACCGTAGTTGCTCAGAAGCCGGTCGCAAAGGATGCCGCGCGTGAAGAACTCCTCGAGGCCTACAATTTGATCGCGCGCGGCACAAAAACGTTGAATGCCACCGTGGAGCTAAAGCCGACCGCGGGATCGAAGTACAGCGGTGTCATCGACGAGTATCATGAGGTTAAGGCGTTTCTACTGGCGGCGCGGCCGGCGGAAATCCGCGTGATCGGGCAGGCGCCGGTGATCGGAACCACGGTGTTCGACATGGCCAGCGACGGCGACACGTTTCGGGTTTCGATTCCCTCGAAGAAAAAATTCCTCGTTGGGCCGGTGGCCATCGAGCGCGCCAGCAGCAAGCCCATCGAGAATTTGCGGCCGCAGCATCTGCTGGATGCGCTGCTCTGGCCGGAAATCCGCAAGGAAGAAGCGGTGATCTTAAGAGAGTTCAACGACGAGAACGCCAGGTACTACATCCTGACCGTTTTGCGCGGCGGTTATCAAGTAGAAGTTCTGCGGGAAATCTGGTTTGACCGCGCGGACCTGCAAGTCGCCCGCATGCTGACTTTCGGGCCAAAGGGTGTTCTGCTGTCTGATGTTCGCCTCGCAGAATGGCAGCCATCGGATACTGCCGCTGGAAAGAGTGGTGCAGGCACACCTTCAAATAGCGCGTCGTCGTTTCCGCGCGCGATTCGAATCGAAAGGCCGCACGACGATTACAAGCTCGATTTGCGGGTCACGAAAGTAAGCATCAACGAAGAGATTCCTGCCGAGCGATTCAAGCTCGAACAACCGGCGGGAGCGGAATTGGTGCCTGTGGGCGATGCCACGGAGAACAAACAGCCATGATGGGTGAGCTGATCGTCCGCAATCTGCTGCACCGCCCGCTGCGCACGCTCATCGGCGCCATGGGAATCGCGGTGGAGGTTGCGCTCGTCGTCCTGATCGTCGGGCTGACCAGTGGTTTGCTGATCGAAACCGCCAAGCGCATTGAAGGCATCGGGGCAGACATCATGCTCCAGCCGCCGTCCGCATCTTTCCTGCTCGCCCTTGGCAGCGCACCCATGCCCATCAAAATCGGCGACAAGCTTGCGGAACTGAAGTACGTCCAATCGGTAGCCCCGGTGCTCTTCCAGTTCAACACGTCGGGCGTGGAAATCGTTTACGGAATTGATCAAGAAAGCTTTCGAGCCGTCTCGGGCGGATTTGTCTTCCTTCACGGGCACGACATGGAAGGTCCGAACGACATTCTTGTGGACGACATTGCGGCGAAAGCGAAAAAGATACAGCCGGGAGTGACCTACCGCATCTTCGATCACGACTGGCATGTCGCAGGAATCGTGGAGCATGGAAAGGGTTCTCGGCTTTTTGTTCCCTTGGCAACCCTGCAGGAATTGGTGGGCGCGCGGGACAAAGCCACCATCTTCTTCTTGAAGTGCACACGCCCCGAGCACACCGAAGACGTAATGGAAAATATGCGCCACGTCCTTCCGGGCTACACCGTCCGGCCGCTCAAGGACTACCTCTCCCTGATGACCTCGACAAATATCCCGGGCCTGGAAACCTTCATCAACGCGATGATCCTGCTGGCCATCACCATCGGGCTACTGGTCATTTTTCTCACTATGTACACCACCGTGATCGAACGCACCAGGGACATCGGCGTTCTGAAATCGCTCGGTGCAAATCACTGGTTCGTCATTCGAGCGCTGCTCTCGGAATCCGCGGCGCTTTGCTTGCTGGGAATCGGCGCCGGCGTCGGGCTGAGTTACATCGCGCGCGCAGCGTTCATTTGGAAGTTCCCGACACTGCCGATTCTAATCACTTCCGGATGGATTCTCCGCGCTGCAGGCATTGCACTCATGGGCGCACTCTTCGGCGCGAGCTATCCGGCGTGGCTAGCGAGCCGCAAAGATGCGGTCGAGGCATTGTCGTACGACTAGGAAACGAAGAATGAGGCGCGCGACGCGCCGTGAACGCATCGGACACGTAGAAGAGTGGAAAGGGCCGCGAAGCAGGCGGGATGGCTAGGCACGAATGGGAATCGCAGTTACAATACAAGAACTCGCCGAAGGGCTGATTTTCCAGGGAAAAAAGAGCGTGGAGCCGATACTCAGAACTGAAAACTTGTGGAAACTCTACCGCGCGGGCAAGGTTGACGTTCCCGCATTGCGTGGCGTGAATTTCGCGGTGCAACCTGGCGAATCGGTCGCCGTGATGGGGCCTTCGGGCTGCGGCAAGTCCTCGCTGCTTTATGTGATCGGCGGCCTGGCGCAAGCCTCCCGCGGCAAGGTGCTGGTCGACGGCAACGACCTCAGCGAACTGAGCGACTCTGCGCGCACCAAATTGCGCCGCCACAAAATCGGCTTCGTCTTCCAGCGTTTCAATCTGCTCCCCACATTGACGGCCAAGGGCAATATCGCCATCGCGCAGTTTATTCATGGCGACGGGTTCGACCCCCATCGCTTCGATATTGTAACGCAGATGCTCGGTCTGACGGGACGTCTTCATCACAAGCCCTCGGAACTCTCCGGCGGCGAGCAGCAGCGCGTGGCTATCGCGCGGGCGATCATCAACGAGCCGAAGATTCTCCTCGCGGATGAGCCCACGGGAAACCTGGATTCGAAAAACTCGGAAATCGTTCTGCAGATGCTGCGGCAACTGAACAAAGATCTGGGCCAGACC
>JBGQDD010000426.1:0-3363 GCA_041495665.1 Candidatus Acidiferrum sp. | reverse complement strand
GAATGCGGTCGGCAAGTAATTCCGCGAGCGGCGTCACGCGCCCTTGGCTCCGGCCGAATCGGAAACGGATTTAGCTTGGATCTTTCTCCAGGCCCGCTCGAACACTCCTTGCGCAGCGTCGTCGAAAAGCACGAAATAAACCGTTTCGAGAGAAGTTTCGCCCATAAGATGCTGCGCCGCCTCACCAAGCATAATCTCCGCGCAGTCTTTCAAAGGAAAACCCGCGATGCCGGTGCCCACCGCCGGAAATGCGATTGTTTTCAGCCCGCGTTCATTCGCAATTCTCAAGGAATGCGCCGCGGAATGGCGCAGCGAGTCCGCACTCGTCTTCCCGCCCAGTTGCATGCTGGCCGCATGAATCACGAATCGCGCCTTCAGTTTCCCCCCCGAGGTGATGGCCGCATAGCCGACAGGGATACTGCCGATCGCATCGCATTCGCGCTGGATCTCTTCTCCGCCTTTGCGGCGAATGGCTCCCGCAACGCCCGCGCCCAGAATCAAATCGTTGTTGGCCGCGTTGACGATGGCGTCCGCTTCCATCTCCGTCAGGTCGCCCTGCTGAATGACGATTCTTTCTGCCAATGATTTCATCGTGGAATCAGTCCATTGTCTCCGGTGCGATTATGTTTTCTTCTCCGCGGCTTTTTGTTGCGTGTAGTCGTAAACGCCGCGTCCGGTCTTGCGCCCAAGCCGTCCTTCTTTCACGTACTGCCGCAGCAAAGAATTGGGCCGGTACTTTTCTCCAAGGGTTTGATGGAGATACTCGAGAATTTTGAGCCGCACGTCGAGACCGACGAGATCGACCAACTCGAAGGGACCCATGGGGTGATTCAGCCCGAGTTTCAGCGCTTTGTCGATGTCTTCGGGTGTGGCAATTCCCGCTTCGAGCATGTTGAAAGCTTCGTTGCCGATCAGCGCGTTCACGCGCGTGGTGATGAAACCGGGAGCCTCGTTGACGATCACGACTTCCTTGCCCATGCGGCGGGCGACTTCGCGGCAGGTGGCCACGGTTTCATCCGAAGTATGCGGCGTCCTCACCAGTTCGATGAGTTTCATTTTCGGCACGGGATTGAAGAAATGCATGCCCACGCAGCGATCGCGCGAAACGGTGACGTCCGTGAAATCCGTGATCGAAAGCGAAGAAGTGTTGCTTGCGAAAATGGCGCCGGTCTTGGCGAATTTGTCGAAGATGGTGAAGAGTTCCAGCTTCATCTCCAGCTCTTCCGGCACGGCTTCGATGATGAGCTCGGCGTCGCGGATGGCGTCCTCGACGTTACTCGCGGTCGAAATCAACGATAGCGCTCTGTCACGCACGCCCGCTTCGACTTTGCCGCGCGCAACTCCTTCCTCGAACGACTGCCGGATCCAGGCCATGCCTTGTTCGAGCACTTGGCGCGAAACATCTTCGAGGACGGTGTTGTAGCCGCCGAAAGCAGCGGCATAGGCAATTCCCCGCCCCATCGTGCCCGCGCCAATCACCGCGATGGTCTTCACATCCATCCGTTGCGCTCCGATCGGCGGAACATCATTTCAAAAGTTTCCGGTAAGCCTCTTCATCGAATCCGAGCACCATCTGCGACCCCCGAAGGACCACGGGTCTGCGAATGAGATTTGGCTCCTGCGCCATGAGCCTAATGGCTTCCGCGCGCGAGGGCGGATGGTCCTTCATGTCGCGCGTGCGATACAGTTCATTTCGCGTATTCAGGAACTCTTTGTAGTCGCGGTTGCCGATCAATAGTTCCAGTTCGGCTTCGGTCAATCGCTGTTTATCCAAATCTCGCGATTCAAGTTCCGCGCCCATTTCCAGCAAGAGACCTCTTGCTTTGCGGCACGTGCTTCACGTCGGCTTCTGCAGAAATCTAATCTTCATCTTTGGCAAGGCTTTCGTCTCCGGAAACGTTTTTTTGTCCTTTGTAGGGGCGCAGCATTGCTGCGCCCTCTTGCACCCGCACATTTTCCCTAGTATCGCGGAACTTTCGGATCGACCTCAAGCGACCATCGTTCGATTCCCCCGGCCAAAGATTTCGCTCTTTCGATGCCTTGAAATCGCAGCCACGCCGCCGCATCCAGACTGCGCATCCCGTGATGGCAATAACAAATCACTTCGTCCACATCCGGCAGCGTCTGCAGGCTTGCCGCCAGCGATCCCAGCGGCACCAGTTTCGCCCCCTCGATTCTGCACAACTGGTGCTCCCAAGGCTCGCGCACATCAAGGAGAACCAATTTTTCGCCAAGGTCCAGCCGCGCTTTCACATCCGCGGGCGTAATTTCCAACTCATCCATCTACTTTCCCTTCCAAATCGGTGGGCGCTTTTCGAGCCGCACCTGAATCGTTTCGTGGCCGGTGGTCATGATCGTCGCGGAGCTTGAACCGGGTAGGCTACTTTCCCTGGAATTTCGGATACCGCTTTTCGAAGAACGCGCGAATTCCCTCGTTGCAGTCCTCCGACAGGTAACAGCGAATCTGTTCCCGCACTTCATTGTCGAGAGCCTGGGCCAGTTCCTTTTCCTCACTGGCAAAAAGTGCCTTCTTCACCGCGCGGATGGCCAGTGATGGACCTTGAGCAATTTTTCGCGCCAGTGTTTTCACTGTCGCCTCGAGCTGCGCGGCTGGAACGACCTGATTGACGAGGCCAAGTGCGAGTGCGGTTTTCGCGTCAATCATGTCGCCGGTATAAAATAGCTCCGCGGCTTTCGAGGGTCCCACCAGTTGCGGCAGAAAATACGTCCCGCCATAATCGGGAAATAATCCGACCTTGGCAAAGTTCTGCCCAAAGGTCGCTTCTTCCACCGCGATTCGGATGTCCGCAGCCAGCGCAATGTTCATGCCCGCGCCTGCGGCAGGGCCGTTCACAGCCGCAATCACCGGCTGTGGCATGGTGCGCATCTTGAGGACCATCTGCATGCCGGCACGCAGCAGCGGCTCCAATTCATGCGTCGCGCCGGTCTGGCGGCCCTTCCCCAGTGCGCCGAGATCCCCGCCCGAGCAAAAAGCGCGGCCCGCTCCGGTAATGACAACCACGGCAACGCTTTGATCCTCCGCGATACGGCCGAGCGCGTCATTGACGGCGATTGCCAGTTCGTTGTTCAGCGCATTCAACCGCTCCGGGCGGTTCAGCACCAGGGTGGCGATGCCCTCGTGCTTGCCTTCCAGAATGACCGGTGCTGTTTGCGCGGTTTGTGGAGTGTTGCTCACGGGAAGTCCGTTCAGTGGCTTCGGGCCTCGTGTTCCTTACCGGTGCGAGCAACGAGTTGCGCCAGCTTTCTAAAATGCCGCAGCTTCTCGCTCTTGCCCGTGGCATTCGCTCCGCTGGTGGAAGGCAGGACGTACACGCGCGCGCCGTAGAGCGTTTCTTTCTGCAT
>JBGQDD010000425.1:0-3379 GCA_041495665.1 Candidatus Acidiferrum sp. | reverse complement strand
GACATGCGCGTTGATGTAGCCCTCAATGTAGCCAGGCAAGATGATGTATTGCTGCCAGAAAACAATCCAGTAGCCCGTAAAGAGCACCAGGAACCACATAAACTTGCTGATTCCGGCGAGCGCTAGGAGCAGGAGCCCTACCCAGACCCACGAGGGGACTGCGAACCCGTAGAAATACGAACCGACAGCCAAGATTAGGGCGACAAGGAGCGTGGGCAGGACCAGCCAATATTTGCCCAACACCACGCAGAAATTGCGGGCCACCTGAATGATCGATGGCGGCGGCGCGTCGCCGGCTTTGCGAGGCTCGCGGAAGAAAATCAACACAAAGAAGAACATGACAAAGACGCCGAGCGCGGCGAGGCGAAAGACATATTCCACGCCGAAGTGATCGTGCACCCATCCGGCGGCATAGGGCCCTGCAGCGCCGCCGATGTTGACCATCGTGTAGTAGATGGAGTAGCCGATGGAGCGGACGTTTTCCTTGGAAGCGCGGGCGGTGGTGCCGACAACACACGGCTTGACAAGCGCAACGCCGAGCGCCGGGAGAATGAGGATGAAGCCGACGAACAGGGTGAGAGGAACGGCGTTGCGAACGGGCGCGAGCCAGGAGGACCCGATAGAGCCGATGAGGAAGTAGGCGGCGGCGAGGATCAAGTAGGCGAGGGAGAGCGCGCGACGAAAGCCAAGGCGGTCAGCGATGGCGCCGCCAAAGATGGCGAGGAACCAAACCATGCCGCCGAAGAGGCCGGTCAGCGTGCCGGTCTGCTCGGTAGAGAAGTTGAGTTTTCCCTGGATATAGAGCGCGAGGGAAGCGAATACGCCGTAGTAGGAGAGGCGCTCAAAGATCTCGCTGATGTTGGCGACCCAGAAAGGGCGCTCGAAGCCGGTTCGAATCTCGTCGAAGCGCTGGCTGAAACTCATTTCTCCCCCGGATGGAAGCGCAGCGATTGTACTGGAGCGAGGTAGAGAAGCAAGGAAGTAAGGAGGTAAAGATAGGGGCGGACGTGGCCCCTCCACGTTCCCGGAAGATTCGATGCGGGATCCTGGCAGAGCCCGGGGGTACCCCCCCATGAGATGCAGGAATTTCAAAACAAAGGAGTTGCAGCCTAGGGGACATTTTTATCGGGACCAGAGGAGGACATTATCAAAGAGGTTTAACATGATTACTCGTAAGTGGTTTGTTTGTCAGGGGACGGCGGGGTGTCCGTCCGCAAGACTCTGTTTCTGGACCCGGATGTCGGGTGATCGGAAACTACCCCGCTACTCCTACCGATAAGGGTTAGTCATCCTGCCAATTCTGCTGTAAAACCATTCGGCAAGTTTGGAGGCATGGGATATGTGGAAGAATTCGCTCAGCCTCTTGTGCGTATTATTTGAGACTGCCACGCTGGCAGCGCCACATGCCGCGTGAGGCAGGTCCGACACACCTCAAACTCCCACGATCGTGGAGAGAAACGCGGGGCGCAGAAGCTTCCTGGCTATTTCAATCTCTACTGGGATGGCAAGCAGGGGAAGCTGTGGCTAGAAATCGACAAGTGGAGCAGCGAATTTCTTTACCAGAGCGGGCTGCCGGCGGGTATCGGTTCGAATGCCATCGGCTGGACCGCGGGCAGCTTGGCGCCACGCGCATGGTGCGCTTCGAGCGCAGCGGCCCGAAGGTGCTGCTTATCCAGGATAACCTCGATTATCGCGCGGTGAGCAACGACCCCGACGAAAGGCACGGTGCACAACTCTTTCGCGGAGTCCGCGCTGTGGGGTTTCAGGGTGGCTGCGGAGGAAAGGGATCATGCCCTGGTGGACGCCACGCGGCCGAACATTCGAGACAACGAGTCCGAACAAGCTCGTCTCGCCTGGGGAGCGGCACAAATCTAGCATTTTCAGAGAGATCCGAAGCAGATGAACGTCACGCCTCCGGCTGAAGTGCCCGATGGTCCCCCGATTGGAACCGACGACGATTGGGATTTTTGGAGGTAATTTCCCGGCAGCATCACGTGACCAATCGACTCTTCCGTCGTCTATAGCTGCAGGGAGGACCCCATGCCTCGACGCAGCTGCTTTTTTCTGATCTCATTGTCTGCTCTGCTCGCTTTGGGCTTTACAAGCGCACGAGCGAATCGGCACCACCACTCCGTCAACATTTCCCACGGCCACAAACAGCCAGCCACCGATTGCTCCGATCTTCGCATCCGCTTTGACGAGCAGGATGCCGTGGTGCGTTCGGAAGAGCGTACCTTGACCAAGTCCGAGGCTCCCGTCCTGCGGGTTCAGCCGCATAGCAACGGCGGAGTACAGGTGGTGGGCTGGGAAAAAGAGACGTATTCGGTAACGGCATGCAAAGCCGCGGCGGGCTCAGGTGACGCGGCGGAGCGAATCCTTTCCCAGATCACGATGTCGATTGAAAACGGCAGGGTTTCGACGAAGGGTCCTACGGATGAGGACGATTGGACGGTCTACCTGCTCATTCGCACGCCGAAATTCGCGTCCGTCGACCTGGAAACGATGAACGGTCCGATTTCTCTGTACGACGTGGACGGCAAACTCACGGCCCGCGCCAAGAATGGCCCGATCAGCTTGAAGAATTTTTCCGGCGACGCGGAGATCACGGCGGTGAATGGACCGATCAGTCTGGACGGGAGCAGGGGAAACGTGCGGATTCGTACCGAGAACGGGCCGATCTCGGTGGAATTGGAAGGGAAGACGTGGAGCGGCGCGGGGCTCACGGCCGATGCGAAAAACGGTCCCTTAACGCTAATGGTGCCGAGCGGGTATCAGTCCAGCTTCGTGGTGGAATCAACGAACAATGCGCCGGTAAGTTGCAAGGCGAGCATTTGCGACAATGCCCGAAAGACCTGGGACGACGAACACCGTCGCATCGAGTATGGCAGCGCACCCGCGGTGATCCGGCTTTCCACGGTGAATGGGCCGGTTTCCGTCCGAGACTCAAGAGAGAAACTCTAAGAAGCGAACATTCTGCTCTGCGGATCCCGGCCTCGAATTCATAAACCATCCGGGATGGACGCGCTCCGGCTGTTGCGGATAAGATTTGGCGCATGCTGCTGGAGGCCCGCGTAGCTCAACCTGTGACCGAAGCGGAAGCCGTGCGCTTGGCGCGGGAACTTTACGGGCTTGAGGCCACGGCGCGGGCGCTGCCGGGCGAATACGACGACAACTTCCATCTAACGAGCGCAGACGGGCACGCGTTCGTCCTTAAAGTGATGCACCCGGCGCGAGAGCATTCCTTCATCGATCTGCAATGCCGGGCCCTGGCGCATCTCGCGCAACGCGCGCCGCAATTGTCTTTGCCTCGCGTCACACCGAATCGCAGCGGTGAACAGTTTACTTCGATTGCCCGGCGGACGGCTCGACGCGCCTCGTG
>JBGQDD010000424.1:0-3390 GCA_041495665.1 Candidatus Acidiferrum sp. | reverse complement strand
TTCTGGCCGCGGATCCCGACCATCGCGTCTCGCAACAGATCCTATTCGAGTGGCTGACACCGGGGCCGATGCAGATGACCGGGGGACACGCCATACGGTTTGTGGCGGACTGGGGATTCCTTCTGGATCCACTTTCCTGCGTCATGGTTCTGGTCGTCACCGGTGTCGGCTTCCTGATTCACGTCTACTCCGTCGGGTACATGGCGCACGAAGGCGGGTACTACCGCTTTTTCGGCTACATGAATCTCTTCATGTTCGCCATGCTGACGCTGGTCCTGGCGAACAACATGCTGTTCATGTTCGTAGGATGGGAAGGCGTCGGGCTGTGCAGCTACTTGCTGATCGGTTTCTATTTCTTGAAAAAGTCGGCTTCCGACGCGGGAAAAAAAGCGTTCATCGTCAATCGCATCGGGGATGCAGGATTCATCCTGGGTATTCTGCTGACCGCGGTGACTCTGGGCACCATCCGCTTTACCTCCCAGGGTTTGCCCGATGCGGCGGGCGCTTCAGGAATCCTGCAGGCGCTGAGGGGAGCAGTGGACGCGCACGCATTGGCCTATGGCGCGCCGGTGCTGACCGGCATCGCTCTTCTGTTGTTTGTGGGAGCGATGGGGAAATCGGCGCAGATTCCTCTGTACGTTTGGCTCCCCGACGCCATGGAAGGCCCCACGCCGGTGAGCGCGCTGATTCACGCCGCCACGATGGTGACCGCAGGCGTTTACATGGTGGCGCGCATGAACGCGGTCTATCAGCTTGCGCCTTTCGCGATGAATGTAGTCGCGGTCGTCGGCGTGGTCACGGCGATATTCGCAGCCTCCATGGCGCTGGTGCAGAACGACATCAAGAAGGTGCTTGCGTATTCCACCATCAGCCAGCTCGGCTACATGTTCCTGGCCCTGGGCGTGGGCGCTTTTGCCGCGGGAGTTTTCCATCTGATGACCCACGCCTTCTTCAAGGCGCTCTTGTTCCTCGGCGCGGGCAGCGTGATTCACGCTATGTCCGGCGAGCAGGATTTGCAGAAGATGGGCGGCCTGTGGAACAAAATTCCCATCACCGCAAAGACTTTCGCGATCGCGACCTTGGCGATTGCAGGAATCTTTCCGCTTGCTGGCTTTTTCAGTAAAGACGAGATTCTCGGGCATGCGTTTGAAAAGAACCCGGCTTTGTGGCTCGTCGGTTTTGTCACCGCCGGTATGACGGCGTTTTACATGTTCCGGCTGCTCTTCCTCGCTTTCTTCGGTTATTCGCGCGCCGACGAACACGTTGAAAAACACATTCACGAATCGCCTCCAACAATGACGGTACCGCTCATTATTCTCGCCGGACTTTCCGTCATTGGTGGGTGGATTGGCTGGCCTGGATCGCTCGGAGGAAACGCCCGCTTTGAGAAGTTCCTCGAACCAGTGTTGACGGGCGTCGCGGTGGAGATGGGAACGGAAAAAGTCGCCGCCCATGGCCTCGCCACGGAATACATTTTGATGCTGGCGTCCCTGTCGATCGCCGGTGCTGGAATCTGGCTCGCCTACCAATTCTATCGGACGAAGCGAATCGCGCCGGAACTCGTCGCAGGAAAGTGGCCGAAACTCTACCAATTGCTCGTGCATAAGTATTATGTGGACGAGATCTACGACGCGGCGGTCGTGGAGCGCACCAAGGATCTCGGAACTCTGTTCGGCCGCTTCGACGCCAACGTGATTGACGGGCTGGGCGTAGACGGCGCAGGCTGGCTGGCGCGCTTCGGCTCTACTCTATCGATGTGGTGGGACAAGAGGATTATTGATGGGCTGCTGAATTTCACCGCGAAGTTGATGCAGCTCTTGAGTTATCCGGTGCGCCTGCTGCAAACCGGAATGTTTTCCAGTTACGCGATGATGATTTTGGTCGGGCTAGTCGTTCTTCTGGCGTATTACGGGCACCATGTGCAGGTATTGCTGCGCAGCGTGCGCTGAGAGGCAAAGAGCATGCACTTATTTGGACAACATATCTTGAGCGTGGTTTTGTTCACGCCGCTCGTGGGCGCCTTGCTGCTGCTGTTTATTCCCCGCGAAATGGAGCGCGCGCACAAGATCGCAGGAAACGTTTTTGGCGTGCTTGGCTTTCTCGTTTCGCTTCCGCTGCTCCGCTGGTTCAAGCCGGAATGGGGCGGCTTCACCTTTGAGGAAACCGCCGAGTGGATTCCCTCGATCGGCGCGAAATACCATCTCGGCATCGACGGCATCAGCCTGCTGCTCGTCATGCTCACCACGCTTCTCGGGATGATCGCGATTCTCTCGTCCTGGAGCGCGATTCACCTGCGCACCAAGGAATATTACATTCTGCTTCTTCTGCTGCAGACCGGGATGCTCGGCGTTTTCGTTTCCCTGGATTTCTTCCTCTTTTACGTGTTCTGGGAAGTGATGCTCGTTCCGATGTACTTCCTGATCGGTGTGTGGGGTAGCGACCGGCGCCTCTACGCGGCCATCAAGTTTTTCCTGTACACCTTGGCTGGATCGGTGGTCATGCTGCTGGCGATCCTGGCGCTCTACTTCTACGCGCCCGTGCCGGCCGGCGGCACGCGCACCTTCGATGTCCCGACGCTGCTCACCGCTGCGCAGCATTTTACCGACCCACTGAAGGTGTGGCTCTTCTGGGGCTTCTTCTTCGCGTTTGCCATCAAAGTGCCGATGTTCCCATTCCACACCTGGCTCCCCGACGCGCACACCGAAGCGCCCACGGCCGGCTCCGTCATCCTCGCCGGTGTCCTGCTGAAAATGGGCACGTACGGCTTCATCCGCTTCTCGCTCCCGCTGCTGCCTACGGACCCCGCGATGCGCGCCAAGATTGTCCATATCGTGATCGTACTGTCCCTGATCGGCATCATTTACGGCGCGCTCGTTTGCCTCATGCAGAAGGATATGAAGCGCCTGATTGCCTACAGCTCGGTCAGCCATCTCGGCTTCTGCACCTTGGGAATTTTTGCGCTCACGCCGAACGGCCTGGCGGGCAGCGTGCTCCAGCAGATCAATCACGGCATCTCCACCGGCGCGCTCTTCTTGATTGTGGGCGTGCTCTACGAACGGCGTCACACGCGCCTAATTTCCGAGTTCGGCGGCCTTGCGACGCCGATGCCAAATTTCGCCGCCATCTATCTGATCGTCAGCCTCAGCTCGCTGGGCATGCCGCTGTTGAACGGCTTCATCGGAGAATTCACGATCTTGCAGGGTGCATTTCAGGTGAGCAAGGCCTGGGCCGCCTGGGGCTCGCTGGGCGTCGTGCTGGGCGCGGCGTACCTGCTGTGGCTCTACCAGCGCGTGATGTTCGGCCCGGTCACGCAGTTTGCCAATGAAGATTTGCCGGATTTGAATCTGCGCGAGTACGCCACGCTCGTGCCGCTCGTGATTCTGGCGTTCT
>JBGQDD010000423.1:0-3409 GCA_041495665.1 Candidatus Acidiferrum sp. | reverse complement strand
GTCGTCTTCTTCACGCCACTCGTTTTTTCCCATCACGAAAATCTTCACCGGCTTTTCTTTCTCGACGCCGTTCGTTTCTCCCTTCAGCAGCCAGTCGTACCACCGCAGCGTCAACTCGTCACTATCCGTAGGCAGCTTGCTGCCAAACTCCACCGCGCCCACTTTTCCAGTGCTCGATTGCCCGGCGTGCCCTCCTACCGAGACCACCAGCCGCTGCCCTTTGCGCGCCGCTTCCGTTCCGCCTTCCGTTTTCAGCCGCACGTAGTTCTTCAGCGAGCCGCCCAGAAAAATATCGTACCAGGCCGCGAAACTCAGCACCGGCACTTCGATCTGTGCGTAGTGGTCCTCGATGGACCACTGCTTCCAGTATTCATCGAAGTTCGGATGCGCCAGCCAATCCTTGAAATACGGCGCGATCCCTTCTCCGGACGGCGGTTCCAGCACCGGGTAGGAATTCAGCGGCAGCACCTTGGTGCCGCCCAGCGCGTCGGCTCTCTTTTCCGCGCGCCGCCGCATCGTGTTTGTTGCCAAACCTGTCGACCACGATTCGTTGAACCACTGCTCGAACGCCCCGCCTTGATACGTCCAGCCGTCGTGATAATTCGAAGCCGTTACAGTGGGGCAAATCCCCGCCAGGTGCGGCGGCTTCGCGAGCGCCGCCAGGAATTGCGTCGCGCCCACGTACGATCCGCCGAACATTCCCACCTTCCCATTCGAGTAGGGAAGCGCCGCCGCCCACTCCACGGTGTCGTAGCCGTCCAGCGACTCATACTTGAAGGTGTACCACTCCCCCTCCGATTCAAACCTCCCGCGCACGTCCTGCGCGATCACGACATATCCGCGCGCCGCAGCCTTGAGCCCGAAGCCCATGCTCCCGGTCTTGTCGTACGGCGTGCGCACCAGCAGGACAGGGTACCGCCCTTCTGCCTTCGGCCGGTAAATATCCGCGCGCAGCGTCACGCCATCGCGCATCTTCGCGGCCACGTTGCGCTCCACCGTAACTTCATGGTTTTCCGCCGCCATCAGGCCTGGCGCCACCAGCCCCAAAGTCAGCATGAAAGCGGCAATAAACAGAACGGCTCGCTCGGCAAGCTTCGAGTTCTCTTGTAGATACTTTTGCATTCAAATGGCTCCCTCGAGGTTTACTCGGCGGTTCCTTACGAATGGTGGAGCCTAGGCCGAGTCCCCGCCCCTGTCAAGGTGCGCCCAGTTTTTTGGGAGCTGGATCCGCGCGGGCCAGGAGGAATCCGGCCAGCATTCGAACGCGACTCTCCCGGCAGTAAATCCTCTAAATTTAGCGATGTTACCTCTCGAATTTCACGTAGCTGAGAATCATTCCAGAAACGTTTGAGGTGGATTTGCTCCCGGAACTTCGTCTTTCCCATTAGTCCCGGATCGAGGTTCAACCGTTCCTTGGGCAGCTTCCGGTTGACGGCCATCAGGAAGCGAGCCATCGAGGACGGACTGTGGTGAGTTACAGGTCCGGGCGGGAGAAAAAGATGTACTCCGCCCCTCGGAGCATACTGACCGTCGCTCTTTTTTTTGTGGCGAGCCTTTTCGGAACGG
The DNA here is from genome assembly GCA_041495665.1 of Candidatus Acidiferrum sp. Lineage (GTDB taxonomy): Bacteria > Acidobacteriota > Terriglobia > Acidiferrales > UBA7541 > Acidiferrum. The sequence goes on along the minus strand of JBGQDD010000423.1, from coordinate 1,843 downwards.
TTGCGTTCCCGCAGGCCGTCAAATTTCTGCGTCACGCTGCTGATCTTCTACCGCTCGCCAACTTGTCCGTTGGCCGGGCACCGTGCACGAAAGACTCGGGGAGCGCAGTCTCCGCTCCGTACGGGAGTACGTCGGCAACCGGTGGCACAGGCTCACCGTGCGATACGCCGCCGGTGAATGTGCCATCGGTGAACCCATGCAATCCCGCGCGCCTGGCGCAAATCGGATGCCCTGCGCCCAGAGATCTGGTGCAAGAGGATCTAGAGACCATGGGGAAGCCAGGACAAAAAATTCTGCGGGCGCGCGAAAGAGTTCTCGAGATCCTGCAAACGGAAAATGCTTGTTCGGCGTGGCTCCGGGAAGAAGATTCGAATCCAGCGGACACCTTTCGAACGCTCAGCTTCACGGTAGACCGGAGCGCGGAAGATTTTGTCCTGGAATCCAAAGTCTCAAGTGACATGATCCTTTTCCGGAATCCGTATGTCGCCAAGGTTTTTCAGGGCGACGGACGCTACGCGACGATCACGATCAACACGAATGGGGCGTTTTTTTCTCCAATGGCCAGGGTGGTTGAAGTTTGGAAGGGAGGCGGTCCTGTGAACCATCGCGGTCCGCGCCTAACCAACGTGGGACCTTACGGTGGTAACACGATGCGCGCTCAAGTTCTGGTCCTCCTGCATGAGTTCGGGCACGTGCTCGATCTTCTCCCCGCAGATGGGAATAACGTGGACGGAAAGTCGGTGCAGAATACCAACGAGGTTCTCCGGTTCTGCCGAGCGGAAATCGAATCCAAAGTCGGGCGGAGCGCACTCGCAGACACGCGCTGATGGGAACGGACCAAGAACCAGACTAAATCGGGGGCCCGGGCACGAAACGATTTGGCGGTTCCGGACACTACTGGCACAGACCAAGCCCAATCGGAACAAGCGGCCGCATTCAAGAAATTGTGCCGTGCGGTTGTTTGTTCCCATTGGCTGGTGATTGATAGGTGGGGGGCACTCTTGGGAGAGTTGTGCTCCCTGCCTGTCGGTTATCTTTGTCTCGACACTCATCCCCTTCCATCACCCCAATTCCATCAAGCTCCAGCGAGCCGCTGAAGGCGCGAATTATTTGGAGCGGCGGCGATCCGCCACATACGCAAGCAGAGCGAAGATCGCGAAGTAGAAAACGGCGTTCGCGGCAATGGCTATGCGCAAGAACCAACCGAAGGTCCACGCCATAGATTTGTGGGTTTCCGGCATGATGAGCTCGGCCAGCTTCAGGCCTGGTGAAAAAAGAGCGATCAGCGGCGCGGGAACTTGCGGCTCGATGGGTACGGCAATCGCCAGGGCAAGAAAGCCAGCGACCAGACCAAGCCCTGCAAGCAGAATGAGACGGAACAGCACGCGTTGCGGCATCACGGCAAATTCTAGCAGAGGATTCGGCGTTGCTCGTCCACCTTCCTGTGGGAAAATGGGAGCGACGTTCAAGAACTCGAGGGGCACTATGAATTCCCGGCGAACCTCCACCTTTTGCTCAACCATTCTCGTTGCCCTGTTTGCCGCGATTATCGTTTGGCCGCGCACGGCAATGACGCAGCAGGACCAGGCTCCGCAAAACCAGCAGACGCCGACCATTGACGAGTACCAGCCAAAGTCCACGCTTGTTACCAAGGAGCACAAAATCGAGCGGGCGAAATTTCCGTTCGTGGATATTCACAGCCATCACTGGAATCCCACGCGGGAAGAAGTGGACCGGCTGGTCAAGGAGATGGACACGATCAATCTGCGCGTCATGGTGAACCTGAGCGGAGGAACGGGAGAAGAACTAAAGAAAACAGTGGCAGTGATGAAGGGACGCTATC
>JBGQDD010000422.1:0-3421 GCA_041495665.1 Candidatus Acidiferrum sp. | reverse complement strand
TGTCCTGAAGCGGCTCGACCCGGAAGCAGCCCAGAAAATCGCCCCTGCCGACGAACAGAAGCTCATCCGGGCCGTCGAAGTCTGTCTTCTGACGCGCAAGCCGATATCGGTAGTGCACCGGACGGGCCGTGTCCCTCTGGAAGGATGGCGCGTTCTGAAAGTCGGATTGCTGCCGCCGCGCGAAAAGCTCAACGAACACATCCACGCCAGAACGGACGCCATGCTCGCGCAGGGATGGATGCGCGAAGTGCAAGCGCTGCTTGACAGCGGCTTGAGCGAAAATTCGAAGCCATTTGATTTCATCGGTTACCGCGAATTACGCGCGGTGCTGCGGGGTGAGATTACATTAGAAGAAGCGCGGGGAGCGATTCAGCAGGCCACGCGGCGCTACGCCAAACGCCAGCTCACCTGGTTTCGCAAAGAGCCGGGCGTACGCTGGTTTTCAGGGTTTGGCGATGATGATGGGATGCAAGCGGGGGTTCTCGAATGGCTTCAAGCAGAAAGCCTGTAGCTTCAGAAGTTTTTCGGCTAAGCCGACTTGTCGAGTCCCGGGGACAAACCCAATTTTTCCGGCGGCGCTATTTTGGCGCAGCTTCTGATTTGTCCTTGCTCTGGATGGAGAGCAGCTCGACCTCAAAAATGAGGGTTGCACTGGGGCCGATACCCGAGCGCGGGTCCGCCCCGTGATCGCCGTACCCCAGCTCCGCTGGAACAAAGAGTTGCCACTTCGATCCCACCGGCATGAGCTGGAGAGCTTCCGTCCAGCCTTTGATGACTCCATTTACCTGCAATGACGCCGGATGGCCGCTCTTGTACGAACTATCAAATTCCGTGCCGTTAATTAGTGTGCCCCGGTAGTTGCAAGTGACAGAGTCAGTCGGGCTGGGTTTTGGTCCCGTACCTTCGGTCAAAATCTTGTACTGGAGGCCGCTGGGCAGCGTGACGATGCCTTCCTTAGTCTTGTTCGCGGCCAGAAACTCGATTCCTTCTTTCTTGTTCATTTCGCTGGCCACTTTCATTTTCTCCATCTGTTTGTTCCGTACTTCGGCCTGCAGTTGCATCAGCGCGGCCTTCGCTTCCTCTTCCGTCAACAACATCTTTCCGGCGGTGAGAGCGTCCTTCAAGCCACGCAACACAATAGCGGGGTCAACTTCCACGGACTGCTTGTGCAGGTTCATCCCCAGGTTGGCTCCGAGAGCGTAGCTGACTTTGTCTTTCTGCGTCTTGAGGGTGAGGACGGGCTGGGTTCTTGGCTTGGTCGCCGCACCCGTCTTCGCCGCAGGCGCCTTTTGAGCGCCCGCAGCGGGGACCGGCGCAGCCTTCGGCGCGGGAGCTTGTGGAGTATTCGCCGCCGGTGTCTGCTGCGCTTGGGCATTCCCAATCAGCATCATTCCGGCCGACAAAAGATATACCGCGGTAATGATCAGTTTTCGCATGGACGCATTTTCCCACGACTCTACTGGCTTCGCAAACCGCTGCTGATTCGCGCAGGCATCAATCGGTCAATACTTTCATTGGGTTTGCAGACGGGTCGCGGGACGGGCAGGGGAGGCGTATAATTGCATTCAGGGGTGAGCCCCGCCAGAAATGCGCAAGTCCGCACGATGATTCCCGGCCGATCTCAGTGACGAAAACGCAACATCAAGTCTCGACAGCAGAGCGCGCCTTGCTGGTAGGCGTTGGATGGAAGCGCGCGCCTCGCTTTCCCGGCATGCCCGCGGGCGAGCAGGGCCGCGAATCGCTCTTGGAGTTGGTTGAGCTGGCGCGCAGCGCGGGCGCGGAGATCGCTGCAACCGTCTTCCAGATGCGCGAGACCGCCGATCCCGCGACGCTGGTGGGCCGCGGCAAGCTGGATGAGATTCGCGCCGAAGCCACGGCACACCAAGCACCCCTGATCATCTTCGACAGCAACCTCTCCCCCGTGCAGCAGCGCAACATTGAAGAAGCGACGGAACGCCGGGTGATCGATCGCACGCAACTGATTCTCGATATTTTCGCGCGTCATGCGCGGAGCCGCGAAGGCCAGCTGCAGGTCGAACTGGCGCAATTGAATTACATGCTGCCCCGCCTGACCGGAAAGGGAACCTCGATGTCACGCCTCGGCGGCAAGAGCGGCGGCGGTGGCGCGGGTGGAGCGGGCGGCGGAACGGGACGCATCGGCGTGCGCGGCCCCGGTGAAAAGAAACTCGAAACCGACCGCCGCCGGATTCGCGACCGCGTCAGCAAGATCCAGGCCAGCATTGAGGAAGTCCGCAAACAGCGGGCGCTGCGGCGTGAGGCGCGCAATGCCGTTCCTCTCGGGACCATCGCTCTGGTGGGCTATACGAACGCAGGCAAGTCCACGTTGTTTAATGCGCTGAGCCGCGCCGAGGTGTTGGTCTCCTCGAGGATGTTCGCGACGCTCGATCCGACGATCCGCGCGCTGCGCCTTCCCTCGAACCGCCGCGTCCTGGTTTCCGATACCGTCGGGTTTATCCGCGATCTGCCTAAAGGATTGCTGACGGCGTTTCGCGCGACCCTCGAAGAAGTGCAGGAAGCCGCTTTGATATTGCACGTGAGCGACGTCTCCAATCCGCACCACGACGAACTGGACGAGGAAGTCGACAAGATTTTGCGGGAACTTGGCGTCGACGGCCGCCCCAGACTGCGCGTGCTGAATAAGATGGACCGGCTCACTCCCGAAGAGCGAAAAGTCATGACCAACGGCGCAGAGAGAAGCGCTGGTGCCGGCGGCGCGCCGGTGCTAGTGTCCGCTCTTACGGGCGAAGGGATCGAGGAATTGTTGCGGCGCATGGACGCTGAGATGCCTACCGATCCCGTTGTAACGCTTTCGATTCGATTGCCGCTGTCGGAAGGCCGCACGCTGGCCATGATTCATGCGCTGGGACGCGTCCTCCACTCGGAAATTGACGATTCGCACATGCGGCTTGATGCGGAGGTGCCCGCGTCCATCGCCAAGCGACTGCGGCTCAAAGAGTATGCCGTAGAGGAAACTTTTCCGCGCTCCCTCTCGTAATATACAATTGAGGCTGGCGGCTCCGCGGTCACCGTTGGTACTGACCGCTTTGCGGCTGCAACAAACGAGGTTGCCATGGCTGCTTTCTTCCTGTGGATCATCCTGTTCATCCTGTGCTGGCCGCTCGCGCTGCTTGCTCTCGTGCTGTACCCCATCGTCTGGCTGTTGACGCTGCCTTTCCGCCTTGTGGGAATCGCCGTTCACGGAGTTCTCGGTCTCTTCAGTGCCATCTTCATGCTCCCTGTACGGCTCCTTCGTGGTCCGCGCGCCGTCTGAGCGGCGTCCTCGCTTTTGACCTGCTAACTGTGGAGTAAAACCGCGCAAAACCTCTGTTTTTACGTACTTGCGGCTCCTCTTGTAGCTCTTTTTCTTCCCAATTGGAGACCCTCTCTTCTGTGGAAAACG
>JBGQDD010000421.1:0-3422 GCA_041495665.1 Candidatus Acidiferrum sp. | reverse complement strand
CGCTTCGCGAAAAAGCAGCGCGCATTCCGCGGGGAGATTCTCGTCGATTTTGAACTTCAAGCTCTAGTTTCCAGCGGGAGATCTACTGTCCCCTCGCGCGCTAGCACGGCGGCGTAAGCCAGGGCCGCATCGATATCTGCTTCATGGAGCGCCGGGTAGTTCCTCAAAATCTCGTCGCGAGGCACGCCAGCGGCGATGTTATCCATCACGACGGAAACCATGACACGCGTGCCGCGAATGCACGCTCTGCCATGGCAGACAGACGGATTTACGCTGATTCGCTCTCGCCAGTTCTGCATGTCCCCATTCTAATCGCATTGAGCTGCCGAGCGCCATCCTCGGTATGCCCTTAGATACAAGTAAGAGGCGTATATTGGGCCGTGTGGTGCCATGAAGAAAAAGTTGGAGAGAATTCGGTCAGCCACCGGCCGGCAAGAAGACGGAAGAAGAGTCAAAACCCGCACGTTTCAAAAATCGAAACATGCGGCACCCGTACCTTGCCTAGCGACTAAGAGCCTGCCACCCGCTTTCTGTACTTTGTGACACGGGCTTTCTTCAATCGCATGGCGTTCGTCGCCGTCCTTTCCGTCTACCTGGAGCTAAGTGGAACCGTTACGTCGTTGCCGTGTTGAATCCACGCCACACCCACCAAGTACCCCAACCTAGTGCGTACAGCGCAATTACAGGTATCATCCACAGCGCAAACGCCTCGCCGACAAAAACAGCTCGATTGCGCGTGAGAATTTGCCGCAGGGCTCCGTGGTACGCTCTAGCCGTCTGATTCATGTCTTCTTGCGGAACGTCTCTTATGAATTGAACAGTGTGTCCGTCGATGTCCACGGTCGGCCCTTTGATTCCGGTAATGTTTCCCAGATAAGCGTTTTGGTCCAGCGTAGATGCCTTAGCGAAATCGGGGTCGGCGGCCGAGAGGTATGCTTTCTGGTCTTTAGCTGACGCCGCTAAGAAAGCCTTGTCTTGCTTCAACGCAGCAACTCTCGGCGTCTCCACGTCCGTCCACGGCGAAGCCATAACGTCGTAGTAGTCGGTCAATTGATGTCCGTGCTCCGGTTTCATCCGGTGGTAGACGTCGTCTTTCGAAATGTTTCCCGTTGCCGGCCATCCCGCATAGCTAAACATAATAACTGGCAGTAGCCACAGGACCGCCACAAGGACCCACAGTCGACGCCAGCCATTCAGTTTCATTGGTGCTGCACTCCCCTTTTGAATCAAAACTTCCGGCACCCTCGCCTCTTGTCGGAAGCCCTCAATTGCATCGATATACTCGGCCAGCATCTTTTTCGAGAAGCGATTTTCATCAAGTTTCCACTTCTGTATGCACTTAAAGAAAGCGTCGACGGTGGGATTCTGAGGGAAGACTGAGGTGTAAAGGAGCGTCTTCCGGCTGGCGAAAATCAAATCGTTGGCATCCTTCTCGAATTCCAAAGTAGGCAATGGTTTATCATAGATGGTCTGAAAACGTTCAAGGAGCGTTCGGAAGTTCTCCGCCGCTGCGTACAGGTCAAACCACTTTCGCTGCTTCCAATCTCTTTGTTCCTGCTCGGCAACCTGTTTGGCCAAGGTGAGCGAACTCTTGGCGATTGCTAAGGCAACCAGCGAACCCACCAGCGAAGCAACTGCCACAATGGTTCCGACCACCGTGGCCCAGAAGGTTGCAGACTCGTAATTCAGGTGGTACATGACCGGCAGTCTAACAAGGTTGCATCGTAAGTAGAAGGGCCGAACCCGGCGGGCAAGCCGTGCCGTAATTCACGTCCTACATAAAAGAGAAGCTCGCTAGGATAAGATTCTTTCATTTGACAAGCATCCATATTTCTGCAAATATAGAAATATGGAAAGCGAGACAAGCAAGAAGCGGGCGGAGCGGGTGGCGAAGTATGCGGATATGTTCTCGGCGATGGGAACGGAGCCGCGGCTGCGGATCATGCAATTGCTCCTGTCAGCGCATCCCGAGGGGCTTGTGGTTGGGGAACTCCAGGGAGAACTGGAGATTCCGAATTCGACGCTCTCGCATCATCTGGACAAGCTGAAGAATGAAGGGCTGGTGAATGTGCAGCGTGAGAGCACGTTTTTGCGTTACACGGCGAACACGGAAGCGCTGCAGGAGCTGCTGCGGTTTCTTTATTCGGAGTGCTGCACGCGGAACAAGGCGCTTAAGCCGCAGGATATCGTGGAAATCTGCGGGTAGGGTGAGGCTCGAGTCGCGAAAACGGAAGAGGTTCAAGGTTGAAAGTTAAGAGTTGAGAGAAAAGACGAAAGATTTAACACAGTCTCGTATGCCGCGAGGCGGCGCCCATGAGAATACGCCGCTCTGGCCGCACCGAGCCTACAGAACTTAGCCGTAAAATGTCAGGAGGACGGGATGGACAGCACAAGCATCAAGGAAATCGTTAAGGAAAAATACGGGCAGGCGGCGCTGCGGGGTAAGAGCGGGAGTTGTTGCGGGACGGCGGACGCGAGCGGGACAAGTTGCGATCCGATTACTTCCAACCTTTACGACGCCGCACAGATGCAGCAAGTTCCCGGAGAGGCGCTGCAAGCTTCGCTCGGTTGCGGAAATCCCACGGCTCTTGCCAAATTGAACCCGGGTGAAGTTGTGCTCGATCTGGGCTCGGGCGGCGGCATCGATGTTTTGCTTTCCGCGAAGCGTGTTGGGCCGACAGGGAAGGCGTACGGATTGGATATGACGGATGAGATGCTCGCGCTTGCGAACGAGAACAAGCGCAAGGCCGGCGCCGAAAACGTCGAGTTCTTGAGAGGCGAGATCGAGCATATTCCGCTGCCCGACAATTCGGTGGATGTGATCATCTCGAATTGCGTGATCAATCTTTCCGCCGACAAAGACCAGGTATTGCGAGAAGCTTTTCGCGTACTCAAGCCGGGCGGACGGCTAGCGGTGTCCGACGTGGTGACGCGCGGGGAAGTCGATGCGCGAATCCGGCAAAACATACTTCTGTGGGTGGGCTGCGTGGCGGGAGCGCTTGAGGAAAACGAATATCGCGACAAGCTGGTGTCCGCAGGATTCGAGCAGGTGGAGATCGAGCCGACGCGCATTTACCGGGTTGCGGATGCGCGCGAATTTCTGACCGAAAAAGGACTGGATGTGGAGGCGCTCGCGCCGCAGGTGGATGGCAAATTCATGAGCGCTTTCGTGCGGGCGACGAAGGCGAAGGCCGCGAAGACGACGGAAGCGTGTTGCGCGCCGTCGTGTTGCCAGTGAGGGCAGCGATCCGATCTCTTGGCTAACCTGGATTTCTCATTGCCGCGCGGCGGTATTCTCGGAGGAGCAGGCAGGACGCGAGGGAACGAGGTTCGATCCGGCGAGCAAGAACGACGGAGTGTGTGGTTCAGGCTGAGGATGGAAGAAAAGCGGCGGCAAGCCGCCGCACTCCAAAGTGGCCGCG
>JBGQDD010000420.1:0-3426 GCA_041495665.1 Candidatus Acidiferrum sp. | reverse complement strand
GACAGCGGCTGGTAGTTACGGTCGGAGGGCACGCGGGACAATCGAGCACCGGAAAAGTGGGCGCGGTGGAGTTTGGCAGCAAATTGCCGGCGGACAGCGACGAGTTGACGCTGCGATGGTATGACTGGCTGCTGAAGGGAGAAGCGAACGGCGTCGAGAAAGAAAAGCCGGTGAAGATTTTCGTGATGGGAAAAAACGAGTGGCGTGAAGAAGACGACTGGCCGCTGGCGCGCGCGAAAAATACGAAGTATTACCTGCATTCGGCGGGCGCGGCGAACGGAATTACGGGCAGCGGAGCGTTGAGCACGGTGGCTCCCGCGGAGGAGAAGCCCGACCAGTACGTTTACGATCCGAGCGACGCGGCGCCCACGATTGGCGGGCCGCTGTGCTGCGGGGCGCTGCCAACGGGGATTGGGCCGGAAGATCAGCGGCCGGCGGAAGCGCGCGGCGACGTGCTGGTGTACACCACGCCGGCGTTTGCGAAGGACACCGAAGTGACCGGACCGGTTTCGCTGGACTTGTACGCGAGCAGCTCTGCGGTGGATACGGACTTCACCGGAATGCTCGTGGACGTTTGGCCGAACGGGTTTGCGCAGAACTTGACGAGCGGAATCCTGCGGCTGCGTTACCGGAACTCGCAGGAAAAGCCGGAGCTGGCGAATCCGGGCGAGACGTACCACATCACCGTGGATTTGTGGGCCACGAGCAATGTCTTCCTCGCGGGGCACAAGCTGCGGCTGGAAGTCTCCAGCAGCAATTTTCCGCGCTTCGACCGCAACCTGAACACCGGGGAAGAGCAAGCGCGCGCGACGCGCATGGTCAAAGCAACGAACGTGATTTATCACGATAAGACGCATCCTTCGTCGCTGATTGTGGCGGTGGTGCCGTGAGCATTAGCTGGTGAGTCGTCACTGGTGGGGGAAGCCTTGTCACAAGGGCAGAAGCGCAGAGCAAGGGGGAGCCAGCGAGCGGCGAGCGATTCTCATGGGGGAGGTGCCTTCGCAGGTGGGGACAGTGGCAAAACCTCTGCCGGGGGTGCGGCTTTCAACTGCTCCAACTGCATCTGCACATTGGCCCAGGCTTTGACGTTGCGTTTTGTCGCATAGGGAGCGTCAGGTTCGGAAAAGAAGCGGAGCAACTCCCCGCGCACTTCGGGTGAGGCTCCGGCAAACTTTTGCTCGGCCAACATGCGGAGGAGCTTGGCGTGGGCCTCGTCGTTCATGCGATATTTGCCGGGCCCGGTCATCCCGCCCGTATCAAAATTGTCGTTGATCAATTCAAGGTGACCAGCTGCCTCGTCGGACAAAAGAGCCCGGTAACGACCCAATGTGGTATTGAAGCTTTCCTCAAACAATTTTCCCGCTTGCGGAGTGGGCATGCGAAACTCAAACACTCTGAGAGGCCCGATTTTGGGCAACAGTCTAGAGAGAAACGCCAGAAACTTCTCGCCACACGACGGTCGCTGATAATTCCTGCCCCACTGCTTTTCATAACTTGCGCGGGAGAGGTTGTAAAGAAATCTCTTCTTGGTGATGCCCGGCACGCCTTTCTGGATTTCGTCTTTCTTCAGCGTCCAGGCAATGCGCGTGGCTTTTGGAATCTGATTGCTGACGGCGCGGCGGTAGGAATTCAAGACCATGTCTTCATTGGAAAGGACCGCCTTCAGTGGCAGGCCGTAGGTTTCCAGGAACGCCCGCTCCAGCAAAGGGACCGCCACCTCAAAGCCGATAAAATCGTGATAGCTCTCTGGGGCGTAGCGCTGTTGGGCTATTTCCAGGACGTCGAAGCCAAATTCCGTTTTGACATGCGCCAGGGGGTCATTCTCATAGGTTACGCTGTCGCCAAATTTTTTCTTAAGCTTGGGATAGAGGAGGGGCACGGCCCGGTTGGTTGCAATGGGATGACCTGCAATGTCCGCGGCATAGTGTGCGAGCGCGCCCAACGCGAAAGCATAATCATTCAACTGCTTGGATTCCTGCGCGTCGCGGAGAAGCACAAGAATAAAATCACCGCTTCTCACATAGTGGGTGAGATCGCTGAAAAGGACGCTGCCATGCGGGTAATAGCCCAAGTCTTGAATAATGGCGCCGCCATAGGCGTAGCCATGTGCCTGGCGCAGTTCGTCCGGCGTGGCAAGTGGGAAGCGCTTCAGCAGGACGGGCCTGATGTTGGCGTCCCAGGCAGAGTCGATGATGGCTTCATGAGCGAGCACGGAGTAGGCCGCGCCGCGCGCCGGCCACGATAAAACCAGGGCGAGAACGCAAACCGCTGCAAGTCCAGTTCTCCAGAAAGTATGTATCGTGGTTGGTAAAATTCCCATTCCTCTCCGTCATGATCATAACCACGAAGGCGAAAGAGGTGTCCAGTCCCTCGATTTCAGATCGATTCTAACAAGGTCAACGCAAGAAGCCGAGCAAGTACAAGACCAGCGCGATTAGTACGACCGTCCCAACTATCCCCAGGCCCCCGCGTGACCCCCACCTGGAGTACCCATAATAGCCGCCGCCTCCGCCGAACAACAGCAGTAGAACAATGATTAGCAGTAGCATCGAAAGTCCCCTTTCAGGATTCCAACTTTGTCAGCGCGACTTTGAATGCATCCCGGTGACCCATTTCGTCATGACGAATTTCTTCAAAACGAGTGGCCGCAGCTGTATCTCCGGCAATCTTCGCTTTCTGAGCGAACTCGAGGTACATGCTATCGATCTCATAGGACTCGCCTTTGATCGCATCTTTCAAGTTGTCAGCATCGCTGCCGACTAACCCGGCGAGTTGCGCTTCCTCAGCCAAGTGCTCAAAACGTTCCGTATTGGCCGTCTTCTCGAACAAGTCCGCGAGTTCTTTGTTGCCGCTCTTTCGGGCGTGTTCCGCATAGAGTAGATACTTCACATACGCAAATGCTTCGCCGTGCATCGCCGTGGAGAGATCGTATAACGTCTTCTGGTTGAGAGTTACGTGGGTCTCCGTGGTCTTCTCAGTCGTTGCCTTCGCATTCTCCTTGCTAATTCCGGTATTCATATGAATCTCCTGAAATGGATTGGCCGCGCTGAACCAGGACACGGTCTGTCCTTTCACTTCCTCCTGGCAGGAACACACGAAAAGCCTAGTTGAGCAGTGTCATACGAGCCGCTGACGCAAATCGCAGCTCGCTGCGACTTGCGTCTTGGCTTCGCCGTTTCGACGGCATCACACTCGATGAACCGCTAGTCGACGTAGACGCTGATAGCGACCCGATCCCGCGGATGCCTGCGGTTGTACAGGTAATAGCCATCCCCGGAGTAATCGATATACACATCATCGTTGTCGTACCAGTTCTTTGACCAGTATTCGGGCCACGGGTCAACGACACTGAACCAAAAGCCGCCGTACTGGAAACGGGGACGCCCGCCATGCACCTCCACGGGGGCGCTGTAGACCCGGAACGAG
>JBGQDD010000419.1:0-3428 GCA_041495665.1 Candidatus Acidiferrum sp. | reverse complement strand
GCCCGTCAAGAAACTTTTGGACCGCTATTCGGCCAAGAAAGTATTCATCGAAGGCGATGCCATCATTCTCGCTATTTTCGAAACGGAATCGACCGTAGCTTATGCGCGGCCCGTCGCCAAAGCGTGCATCCTTTCGCGCCAGATTCTTGCCGTCTGCAACACTTACAACGAGCGCGCCTCGGCCAGCGATCTTCCCGCGCTGGAACTCGGTCTGGGAGTTGCTTTTCAAGGCTCCGCGCCTACCTACTGGACCGACGGGGATTCGCGCATCATGATTTCCAAAGCGTTGAATCTCTCCGACCGTCTTTCCGGCTGCGCCAAGCTGGCGAAACGCATGCTCGCTGGACAGAAAACCCACTTCTCGGTTTTTCAATTTCTGAACACCATGGAAGGCGCGTCGGCGGAAGAGTTGGACGAATTCCTGGTTCGCTACAACCACAATGGCATTGAGCTTAATGAAGAAGGCTTCCAAAAGCTCTCCGAGGAAATTTCACTCGACTCCATTGAAACCAAGCTCGAGATGCCCTGGGGCAAGCAAAACGTCTCTCTGTATTACGGGGAAGTGCCCCTCGGCGAGTCCGTGGAACTGCTCGTTCTGCGCAAGGCTTTTGCGCGGCAATTGCTCCCCGACGGGAAAGTCGGCGGACCTACTTCCCATCCCTATTACGAAGTCTGCACCGCTCCCGCACTCTACGACCTCGTCGCCGCTTTGATCCGCACCCAGCAAGCCGCCACGATGGCGTCCCATCGCTCCTGACGTTTCCTCGACCCTGCGTCCTAGAATTCGAAGCTGATCAGCGTGCGTCGCAACCGCAAGCGGATAGAGTTTTTCCACCAGTCACCGGCCCGCCCTGAGCTTCTCGGGGTCACCAATCACCAGTCACCGCACTCAAGTTATACTGTTCCCGGAGGCGAAAAGGGTCCGGTGACTTTCCCGGCCTTCAAAGCCGGTGATTCGGTCCTTCGCGGGTCGAATGGTGGGTTCGACTCCCACACGCTTCCGCCACGCTACGTCACATAAGTGATATCTCTTTCATGGGCTTGCGTCGGTAAGTTCTGCGGGGAAAAAGCCTGCCTCTGAAACGATATTCACCCCTGAGTACGTCTAATGGCTGACCTGCATACTTAGCTTGGCTGGCCTGGGAATTGCCGCAGGCAAGCGACTTTGAGATTAGAGAAGGCAAACAAGGGAGTGAGGCATCGAGATGGCGTTTTGGAACGGGCCTGTGCGCAGACGAGCTTTCTGGATTGCAGCGATTTGCCTCAGCTACAGCGCGGGAAGTCCCGCCGGTTCACAGGCTGCCCAGGCACCGGCGGGGCAGCAGCCGCCAACGCAAACTTCTACCGTCGCGCGGCCCGTCGGGACCATTAAGTTGATTTCCGGGAATACCATTACGTTGACAACCGAAGCGGGAAGCGACGTGACCGTTCAAGTGCAAGAAACCACCAAGTTCGTTCGCATCGCGCCCGGGCAAAAGGACTTGAAAGACGCCACGCTCATCCAGTTGGCGGACGTCCAACCCGGCGACCGCATTCTTGTGCGCGGCAAGCTTGCCGACGATGGAAAATCCGTTGTGGCCGCGTCGGTAATCGCCATGAAGAAGGCGGACATCGCTGAAAAACAGGCCCACGACCGCGAAGAGTGGCAGAGACACGGCTTCGGAGGGCTGGTGAATAGCGTCGATGCGGCCAGCGGCACGATCGGCGTGGCCCTGCCTGCCCCGGGCGAAAAAAAGAGCGTTGCCATTCATCTTTCCAAGGACACCATCTTGCGCAGGTATGCTCTGGATTCCGTGAAGTTTGACGACGCCAAGCCCGCTCCACTCGATCAGATTAAGCCGGGTGACCAGCTTCGCGCTCGCGGCACTCGCAGCGCCGATGGCTCCGAATTCACTGCCGAGGAAATCGTCTCCGGCGCGTTTCGAAATATCGCCGGCACAATTTCTGCGCTTGACGCTTCGGCGGGAACCATCACTGTCCAGGATTTGGTAGCCAAGAAACCCATCACCGTGAGAGTCACGGCGGAATCACAGTTGCGCAAACTGCCTCCGCCGATGGCGCAGCGGATCGCCGCGAGTCTGAAAGGGACCTCAGCCGATGCTCAGCCGCCCGCGCCCGTCCCGGGCGGCGCCGGCTCCGCTGCGAGTGCCGGGCAAACAGTGAGACCCAGTGCTCCGCCCGCCGACGGCCCGGGGTCTGGTGGGTCCGGCGGCGGGGGCACTGCCGATCTGCAACAAATGATTAGCCACATGCCTGCTGCAGCACTAGCCGACTTGCAGAAGGGCGACGCCGTCATGGTTGTGGCGACCGAGGGCGGGGCAAACGGAGTGTCCACGGTGATTACCTTGCTTGCCGGAGTTGAGCCCATTCTGGAGGCCTCCCCCAAGAGCAGCGCGTCTACGATCCTTTCGCCATGGAGCCTCAGCAGCGGGGGCGGCGGGGAAGCGGCCACACCGTAATGCCACGTAGTCCAAGATCAAAATATACTTGCTCTGGAGATCTGATGAGTTTTCGGCCCATTCGAATTGTTTTGTTGAGCTTCGTTTTTCTACTATTCGCATTCACGATCGGCAGGGATTTGGCTGCGCAGACGCCCGCTGGCGAACTGAATGGCGTGGTCACCGACCCCTCCGGCGGAGTCATTGCAAGAGCGGCCGTCCGCGTGATCAACGCCAGCGGCGCGTCACTGGACACCACTACCAACCGCGACGGCTTCTACGAATTCGAGGGATTGATTCCAGGGACGTACACCCTGAAGTCCGTCGCAAAAGGCTTCGCGATTTTCACGCAGGAAAATGTCCAGATCATCGCCGGGCAGACTCAACAGTTTAATATGGGGCTCGTCATCCAGACGGAGGAGGAAAAAGTCGAGGTTTCGGATTCCTCCGCGAAGGTTGATGTCGCTCCTTCGAACAACGCTGGTATGGTGGTCATGCAAGGCAAAGACCTCGAAGCGCTTTCGGATGATCCCGACGAACTCCAATCCGAACTTCAAACGCTTGCCGGCCCATCTGCTGGCCCGAACGGCGGCCAGATTTACATCGATGGTTTTACAGGTGGCACGCTCCCTCCCAAAGCTTCCATTCGAGAAATCCGCATCAATCAGAATCCGTTTTCCGCGGAGTACGACAAACTCGGATACGGGCGAATCGAGATTCTCACCAAGCCAGGCACGGACCAATTTCACGGCCAGGCTTTCCTTTCGGGAACCACGGCGGCGTTCAACGCGCGGAATCCTTTTGGAAATCTGCCTCCCGGCATACCGCGGCCAGGCAATCATTCGACCCAGTACAATGGGAATATCGGCGGCCCGTTGAGCAAGAAGGCTTCCCTCTTCTTCAATGTCGAAGGGCGCAACGTCATCGACTTACACATCGTCAACACACCCTTTGTGGATCCCAATACTTTCCAGATCGTGCAGTTCAGCG
>JBGQDD010000418.1:0-3433 GCA_041495665.1 Candidatus Acidiferrum sp. | reverse complement strand
GCCAATAACAATTTTAATGCTTCACGCCGTTGCATAAATCCTCCCCGGCTTTGTTCCGCGCACAGATTACTCTCGCTCGCGGCTGTCTAAATGCAAGGCCGTCGCGCGCGACAGAGCTTACGATTCACCCAAAAGTTCCTTGCGCACGTTTTTCAAAACATAAGCGGCGCGCTCGACCCCGACTTCTCCCGCGAGAATGGGGTCTTCATTTTCGATACTGAGAATGCCCTCGAAGCCAACGTCCATGTAGGCCTTGACGATGGACTTCCAGAGGCTGACGCTGTGGCCGTAGCCGACGGCGCGAAAAGTCTCCGAAGCCGAGTCGAGTTCGCTGGTTTCGAACGCGAAGTTCAAGACTCCATACTTATTGACGTTTTCGGGGAAGAAAACGGTGTCCTTCATGTGCGCGTGGAAAATGGCGCCCTGTTTTCCGAGAAAGTGAATGACCTCGACCGGATCGCAGCCTTGCCAGAAGAGATGGCTTAAATCGCAATTTGCGCCAATCTCCTCACCGGCGGCCTCGCGGAGCTTCATGAGGGTGCGCGGGTTATAGACGACGAAGTTCGGGTGCATCTCGAGGGCGAGGCGCTTGACGCCGTGCTCGCGGGCAAACTTCGCGGCATCCTTCCAGTACGGAACGACTTTTTCTTTCCACTGCCAGTCCTGCATCTGCGCGTACTCGGGGGGCCAGCGATAGGTGATCCAATTCGGCTGGGTATCCTGGGGAGTGCCGCCCGGGCAGCCGGAAAAACCGACGATGACTTTTACATCGAGGATTTCGGCGAGCAGGACGGTCTTGCGGAACGTATCGATGTCTTTCTGAGCATGCTTGGGATCGGGATGAATGGGGTTGCCATGACAACTGAGAGTGGCGACGCGAATCCCGCGGTCTTCAAACTTTTTCAGCCAAGCATTGGCCTTACCGCGGTCGGCGATGAGCTCGTCCAGGGGGCAATGGGGATTGTTCGGATAGCCTCCCGTGCCGATCTCCATGGCTTCCAGACCCAGGGCGGTGACCTTGTCCAGCATGGCGTCGAGGGAGAGATGCCCGTAGACGGGGTCGAACACACCGATGGGAATCTTGCGTAAAGTGCCTGAAGGCTTAGCGGCGGAAAAGCTTGAAAGCGGGGTCTCGGAACTTGCCGCACGGGCGAGAACTTCACTCCCGGGAACCGCAGCCGCCAGCAGTCCGCTCGTGGCAGCCAGAAACTCCCTCCGTCCGATGGCGGAGTTCTTGGGTTGCTTCCTCATGCGTCTCCTCGGCAAACGTAGCAATGGAGTGAGCACCAATGTTTCCGCCGCATTATACGACGATGTATGGCCCCGACAAGCATGTAAATGGTTGTTCTAATGAAATTGGTCTGGAACCGGCGAAGGCTGCGCAGGCAAAAAGCAGGAGACCGGAGCTTGCGGCTAGCGTGCTTTCAGCTGATCCAGGGCGGGGATAGAGACTGGTATGGTCAGAGCGCGCTCGGGGGTGGGCTTGCTGTTCCGAATGGCCTGGAAGAGCATCTCGATGGCCTGCCCGGTATTAGGAGGAACAAAGATGGTCGCGGCCAACAACCCGCTGCGGACCCAAGACTCGCCGGTCTTGGGTAAGCCGTCGCAGCCAGTAAAGGGCAGTTTCAGCCAGCGCTCCCGTTCCGATTCGTTCGGCAATTCTTCAAAGGCTTTCCTGGCGCCGAGTGCCATGGCATCATCCTGCGCGCCAATCAGGTCAATGGCCGCCTTTTGAGAGGTACTTAGTTTTAGCCAGGAACGCACGGCCCGCTGGGCGCTTTCCTCGGTCCACTGCGCTCTCAGCAAGGTGCAGTGAATATTCGACGGTTTCGTCTCCTGCATTCCAACGGTGCGTTCTTTTGCCGCGGAATTCTCCGCCGGTCCCTGGATATAGTGAATCGAACCGCCTTGGGGCAGCAGGGCGGCAAACTGACGGCCCTGGATGCGGCCAATTTCGAGATGGTCGGAACTCACCCCGAAAATGGGAGCGGGGGACGACTTGCGCAGTTCCGGAATGTAATTGGCGTCGCGATTCAGCACGGCCCATCCGATACCGGCCGAGGCGGCGGCTCGGGCGACCTGCGGCAAAGCGGTGCCACCGACGGGCTCAAAAACAACGGCGTCCGGCCGCTGATTCTCGTCAGCTTGGATAGCTTTCAGGATCTGAGTGCTCTGCGTGATCGCGTCGTTATCCGCATAAACAATCTGGATTTCCGCGCCCAGTTTGCGGGCCATTTGCTCCGCGGATTGCGCCTGTTCGATCTGGTAATCGTTGTCGTTCGTCGTGAGGGAAACCAAAATACGCAACTTTTTCATGGCGGTTCGCAGGCCCTTCTTTGGACTCCATGCTAACGATACAACGCTCACCGTGCGTTTCGGGAGGAAACTGCCACAAGCGTTTCATTAAGAGAAATACCCTGCTTCGGCACTCAAAGTCCGCTCAGGCGCGGCTTCCCGCCACCACTATTTCGCCGAAGGGCGGGTCATCTCCATGGCCCAAATGGCCGCGGGGCGCATGTACATGGAGGCCCGATAATTCCCAGAAATATCCCACGCTTCGGGCGTGCGGAACCAATAACCCTTCGTTTCGTAGCTGGTGTGATAAAGCCCCCAGGCGGTGCGGTAGGCTTCGTCCTTCAATCCGTCGCTGAGCATGAGGGCCGCGACCGCGAAGGTGGTGCCAGTCCAGACTTCCTCCACTTGCTCGTTGGTCTTGACGAGGGAGCCATCGGGAGCGATGCCGTTGACGGCGCCCATGGAACCATCGGCAAATTTCATGACGTTGAAAGCGTAGATTTTTTTCAAGGAACTGATTTGCATGTCGCGGGGAACGATATCGCCAAGGCCGGTCATGTTGGCGTACCACTGTCCGGCGAGCTGATCCGCTTGGATATTGTCGCGATATTCGCTATTGGTGTCGTAGCGGAAGTATTCGCCATTCCAGAGTTTCTTGACGTAGCTGGCCTGGCCCTTGGTGAAAAGATCGTGGTATTGCGTTGCGGCGGCGGAATCGCCTAGTTGCTTGGCGATTTCTTCCGCGGAGCGCAGCGCCGCCAGCCACAATCCCCCGGAGTAGGCGCTCTCTCCGCGAACGACCCAGGTATCGTAGGTCTGATCGGGATAGCCTTCGTTTTCGGGCAGGCCGTCACCGTTCTTGTCGTATTTCAGGAGGTAAGCGAGCGCTTCCTGAATCGCCGGCCAGGTGTAGCGAAGAAATTCTTTGTCCTTGCCACCCGTAAGAACAAAGTCGCGGTAGACCATCAGCACAAATTTGGGATTGAGGTCCTTCCAGCCGTTGGTGTCCTGCCAACTGAATTGATTGATCTGCATGAAGGGATCTTCTTCGGGCACGCCGAGATCGTGGGGAACGGCGCCTTTGGCTTTGCGAATCTTGAAGGTGGCGGACCCGCTCTCTATGGATTTCCAGATCCAG
>JBGQDD010000417.1:0-3437 GCA_041495665.1 Candidatus Acidiferrum sp. | reverse complement strand
GGAAAGCGCAGCGGATTCACGATGCGGTAACCGAAGCGCGGGAAATCCTGAAACGCGACCCGGACAACGTGCAATCGCGCCGGCTGCTCGGGCGAATCTATTTGCGGAGCCTGGGCGATGTCAGCGCGAGCAACGGCCAGTCGGAAACGGTCAGCAAAGCCATCGAGCAATACCGAGAGATTAATCGGCTCGATCCTTCGGACACCGAATCGGCGCTGTGGCTGGCGCGGCTTTACCGGCTGAAGAACGAACACGACAAGGCCGAACAGGTTCTGAGGAGCATCCTGAAGAACGATCCGGAAAACGAGCCGGCGGTCGAGCAATTGACGCAGTTGCTGATGGATGAGGGCAAGTCCCCTGAGGCGGTCACGCTGTTGGAAGGAATCACCGCGCGCTCTCCCTCGCCAGTGCTCCTGGATCTTTTGGGCGATGCTTACACGCAGGCGCATGAGCTGGCGAAGGCGGAAGCGGCCTACCGCAAGGCCGTTGAGCTTGATCCTTCGGAGCTGAGCCACCAGCGCGGGCTGGGGCAGACCTTGCTCGCCGAAGAAAAATATGCAGAAGCGTTGAAGGTGTACCAGAAGCTCTCGGATGTGATGCCGGACGATTCGGACGTGTATTTGCGAATCGCGCAGATTTACCGCGAGCTGCACCAGCTCGATAAGGCAGAAGAGAATCTCGTGAAGGCGCGGCAGTCCGCGCCGGGCAGCCTGGAGGTCATGTACAACGAAGCGATGCTGTACCAGGCGCAGGGGCGCTTCGAAGATGCCATCCGCGTTTTGTCGAACGCGGTGACGGACATCAAGGGGCAGTCTCCGACGCAGCCTTCGCGGCGGCGGTCGCTGGCCATCCTGTATCAGCAGCTTGGGCAGCTTTATCGCGATACCCAGAATTACCAGGCGTCGATCTATACGTTCGAAGAATTGGGGCATCTCGGCGAAGAAGAGGATCGCCGCGCGCGGATGATGATCATGGACACCTACCGCGCCGCAAAGGATTTGCCCAAAGCCCTGCAGGCGGGCAAGGAAGCGCTGGCGAAATACCCGGCCGATCCCGCGATTCGCACCAGCTATGCCCTGTTGCTTGGAGAAAACGGACAGACGGACGACGCGGTCAAGATGTTGAGAGCGCAACTCCGCGGTGGCGCGGGAGATCGCGAGACCTATCTGAACGTCGCCCAGGTGTACGAGCGCGGGCGGCGTTACAAGGATGCCGAAGAAGCGGCCCGCGCCGCGGAAGTGTTGCCGGGCCAGGCGCGCGAAAACGAAATGGTGTGGTTCCTGCTCGGCGCCATCTACGAGCGGCAGAAGTTTTTCGACAAGGCCGAGGAGCAGTTCAAGAAAGTGCTGGCCGTGAACCCGAAAAATGCTCCAGTGCTGAATTATTACGGCTACATGCTGGGCGACCTGGGGATACGCCTGGATGAAGCGGAAGCGCTGGTCCAACAGGCGCTGAAGGAAGACCCTTTCAACGGGGCGTACCTCGACAGTCTGGGCTGGATTTATTTCAAAGAGAACAAGCTGAGCGCTTCGGAGATCACGCTGCGCAAGGCCGTGGAGCGCGAAAGGCACGACGCGACGATTCATGCGCACCTCGGCGACCTCTACGCCAAGATGGGCCGGGGCGATCTAGCCGCCGCGGAATGGGAAAAATCGCTGGTGGAATGGCGCCGCGCGCTGCCCGCGGACCTGGAGACCGACAAGGTCGCGGAACTTGAGAAGAAGATTTCGCAATCGAAGCATCGCGTGGCGCAAAAATCCACGGCGAGCGAAGCGAAGCCGTAAGTCAGCGCATGCCCGAAGTCCGCATTCCCGCATTCGCAAAAATCAATCTCCGCCTGGATATCCTCGGCAAACGCAACGATGGATTTCACGAATTGCGGACTATTTTTCAGACCATCTCGCTGCACGACGAATTGCGGTTGCGCGTTTCACGCCACCCGGGAATCGCATTGCGCGTCGAGGGGAACCAGCCACTCTCTACGGAACCGGCGGAGAAAAATCTTGTGTATCGTGCGGTGCATGCGCTGCGGCGCGAACTAAAGATTCGCGGCGGTGTGGAAATCGCGCTGAAGAAAACGATCCCCGCGGGCCGCGGGCTGGGCGGGGGATCGAGCGACGCCGCCGCGGCGCTGCTGGGGTATCTGTGGCTTACCAAGAAGAAATTGGCGGCGCCACGTTTGATGGAAATTGCCGCGTCGCTGGGCGCGGACGTGCCGTTTTTTCTATGGGGCGGGCGAGCGCTGGGGGTGAACAAGGGCGATGAGATCTATCCCCTGCCGGACATTCGCAAGCTGCACTTTCTGGTGGTTTCCCCGAAGGAGATTCATGTCCCGACGCCGGACGCCTTTCGTTGGTTGAATGCCGAGCCGCTCGGATTGACAAAGTCCGCCGTAACCTCTAAACTCTTCGAGTTCTGTGCTCTATGCTGGAGCGCGCAGGGAAGCGGCCTTTCAAACGATTTCGAGGGGCCGGTTTTCCGGCGGCATCGCCGGCTTGATCGAATCAAGCGGGAGTTGCTCCAAAGAGGAGCTGCAGAAGCCTCGCTGGCGGGTAGCGGTTCGGCGGTGTTTGGAATTTTCCCGAGCCCAGCGATGGCGCGCCGAGCCGCTGTTGGGTTTCCGCACGATCAGACCTTCGTATGCGAGAGTGTCTCGCGCGACAGGTACGCTCGTTTGATGCGCATCGCAGAGTAGTCTGCCAGCGTGTCGTGGATTCTGCCTCAGCGTCTCTTCGCAGAAGTCAAGAGTTGAAAGTTCAAAGTTGAAAGTTTAGAGAAAACCGGGATGGGGTATCGTGCGTCCCGTTTTCCCTCGACTTAAGCTTCTCAATTTCAACTTTTAACTTTCAACTTTTGACTCTGGCCGAAAACCCAAGCTGAAGTATCTGGATTTTCAGGGAGCGCGAGCGTCGTGAACGACGACCGATTCAAGATTTTCTCGGGGACCGCGAATCCGGTGCTGGCCGAAAGCATCTGCCGCCACTTGGAGGTGCCGTTGGGCAAGGCGCTCCTGGGGCGCTTCAGCGACGGCGAGATTTATTTTCAGATCCTGGAAAATGTGCGCGGGGCGGATGTGTTCGTCGTGCAGCCGTGCCATGCCCCCGTGGACAGCCACCTGCTGGAACTGCTGCTGATGATCGACGCGTTCAAGAGGGCGTCGGCATGGCGGATTACCGCGGTGTTGCCGTATTACTGCTATGCGCGGCAAGACCGGAAAGATAAGCCGCGCGTTCCGATCTCCGCGAAGCTGGTGGCGGATTTGCTGGAAACCGCGGGCGCGAGCCGCGCGTTGACATTGGATTTGCACGCGCCGCAGATTCAGGGCTATTTCGACGTGCCAGTGGATCACTTGTATGGCTCGCCGGTGCTGGTCGAACATTTCCGGCAATTGAATTTGCCGAACTTGACGGTGGTTTCGCCGGATGCCGGCGGCGTGG
>JBGQDD010000416.1:0-3439 GCA_041495665.1 Candidatus Acidiferrum sp. | reverse complement strand
TACACCACCGGTCCGCGCAGCACTCCCGCTGTGCTCGGGGCCCATCCCGCCGACGCAATCGTCAAAGGATGCTCGGTGGGGCTCACGATGCGCGCGCGCGCCGTTCCCCGCATCCAGGAATGTGCGATCGTCCAAGGCTCCAGATGAACGTTAGTGAGACCATATTCACGGAATTTTGCCGCCGTCCAATCGTTGGCTTGCTTCAGTTGCGGCGAGCCCGTCAGCCGCGGCCCGATAGCGTCACCCAGATACTCGCTGTTCTGCATCGCTTCGCTGTGCTCGCGAACCTCACTCAGAATCTGCGCGTCCGTCGCCGCAATGGCGCTCGCTTCATCTCCCGCCGGCCTCGCCGAACCTGCCCGGACCGCGGCCAATACGAGTACCGCAACAAACACAAAAAGAACCACTCGCCGTAAGTTCATTCGCTCTCCCTTGCCGCATTCAGCCAATTTTTCGGAATGAAGTTATCTACTTCCGCGCAGCCACTCCCACAGTGCCGACGTCCTGGCTGTGCGACCTTATACCGAACTTGTCTCTATAGACGTGCCGAGACGTGTCTTGGGTTTCGTCTGACGTACTTCTCTGCGTTCCTCGGCGCCCCCCTGCGTCTCTGCGTTATCTTTTTCCTTTTTTCCCGCGCCGCGGCAACGGCAACGTTGCAAAACCGCGAGGCGAAGGCTGGCACCTTGGACAAAAATAGCTGCTTCGTCCCGCAACAATGGCTCGCCGGATCGGCGTCTTGCAGCGATAGCAGTTTTTCCCTTCGCGTCCGTAGGCGCGATGGTGCCGCTGATATTCTCCCGGCTCGCCTTCGGCATCAAGGAAATCGGAAATCGAGGACCCGCGCAGCACAATCGCTTTCTGCAAAATGTCTTGCAGCACGCGGCGCAATATCCCCGCTTGTTTCCTGCTCAGCTTGGCTCCCAGCCGCGCTGGATGGATTCTGGCCCGCCACAGACTCTCATCCGCATAGATATTCCCGACGCCGCGCAGCACGCCCTGGTCCAGCAGCAGCGACTTGATCCGAGCGCGCCGCCCGCAAATCCTGTCGGCGAATTCTTCCTTGCTCACTTCCAGCGGATCGGCGCCGAATCCGGTCAGCTCTTCGGCAAGCGACGCTTTCGTCAGGTAAGCGATGCGGCCGAAACGCCGCGCATCCGTGTAGCGGAGTTCGCGCCCGTCATCCAGAAGCAGGCAAACGTGAGTGTGTTTTTCCAGAGGCTGCCCCGCTGGAGTGGGCGCGATTTGGCCGGTCATCCCCAGATGCACGAGCAGCGACGCCTGCGCCGCATCGCCATTTGTGGCAACACGATTTGTGGCAACGCGGGGTTCTCCTTGCACCGCCGACAGCCGCAGCAGCATGAATTTTCCGTAGCGTTCCACCGCTTCGATGCGGCGTCCCGGAAGGTGTTGCTCAAGTGCTGCCGGATCGTCGATAAAATCCGTTTTGCCCAGCGTGACAGACAGAATCCGCCGCCCGAGGATTACTTGCCGCAATCCGCGCGCTACCGTCTCGACTTCGGGAAGTTCCGGCATAGGAAGAGCGAACCTTCAAAATAGCACAGCTCCGCTGCCAATGCCCTCGCACCCCAAAGTGATCTCAGGCAGTTCCGTAATTTGTTCGCGGGGCCTTCGAGGAAAAATCGGAAAACAAATTGGCAGAGTTCGTGATTGTAGGGGCGCAGCATGCTGCGCCCCTGCAAAGA
The DNA here is from genome assembly GCA_041495665.1 of Candidatus Acidiferrum sp. Taxonomy (GTDB): domain Bacteria; phylum Acidobacteriota; class Terriglobia; order Acidiferrales; family UBA7541; genus Acidiferrum. Next base: position 1,733 of record JBGQDD010000416.1, on the reverse strand, counting down.
GAATCGCGCCTCAGCTACTTCTTGTGATAATTCGGGTACGGCGGATGCTGCGGGATCACGACTGGATTTTTCTTGAGCGCCTCCAGCGTGACCTCTACCGCCTTTTCGAGTTGCCGGTCGTGCCCGGCCGCGACGGATGCCGGATCGTTTTCCACTTCGATGTCGGGCGCGATTCCGTGGTTCTCCACTTCCCATTCGCCGTGCAGGCCATAAATCGCCACGCGCGGCGCCGTAACGTAACCACCATCCAGCAGCGGCGGATAACCGTAAATCCCAACCAATCCACCCCAGGTGCGCGTGCCAACCAGCGGCCCAATTTTGTCCTGCTTGAACATCCACGGCAGGGCGTCGCCGCCCGATCCGGACATTTCGTTGATGACCATCGTCTTCGGACCGTAGATTTGCGCGAGCGGCGAGCAGAACGGTTCGCCTTCGCGTGAAATCGCGCAGTTCCGCAGGGGGCGCTTCAGCATGTCGATGATGTAGTCCGCCACTTCGCCGCCGTGGTTGTAGCGCTCGTCAATCACGGCGCCTTGCTTGCCGACCTGTGCAAAGTAGAAGCGGTTGAAATTCAGCCAGCCGCCGACGGCCGTGTCGGGAACGTGCACGTAGGCCAGCTTTCCTCCGCTTAGCTCGTCCACCTTGCGCCGGTTGTCTTCTTCCCAAGCGCGGTTGCGCAACGCGAATTCGCTGGGCAAGGGCACCACGGTGACATCCCTGGCGTCTTTGCCGTCCGCGTTCGGGCCTACCTTGATTTTGATCTGCTTCCCCGCCCTGTTCTCAAAGAAGCTGTAGACTTCCGCCGGAGGCCGAACCTCGCGCCCTTCCACTTCCAGCAAATAATCACCTGGCTTCACGTCCACACCCGGCTGCGTCAACGGTGCGCGCAGTTCGGGGTTCCAGTTCTCTCCGTTGAAAACGCGGGCAAAGCGGTAGCGCCCGTTCTCGATCTTGTAGTCTGCCCCGAGCAACCCGCCTTTCACCTCCCTGGGTTTGGGAACGTCTCCGCCACCGATGAACATGTGGCCGATGGTGATCTCTCCCAGCATTTCGTCGAAGAGATAGTTCAAATCGCCGCGGCCTGCTAAACCTTTTAGATAGGGAGCGTATTTTTTCTCCGCTGCATTGATGTCCAATCCGTGGTGATGCGGGTCGTAGAGGAAGTCTCGCTCGATGCGCCAAACCTCGTGGTACATCTGGTTCCATTCGGCGCGCGGATCAACGTAGACTTCCATCTCATCCAATTTGAGGGCGCCGTCGCCGGGCTTTGGCGCAGCATCCGTTTTGGCAATGAACCATCCCGGCCCCTGGCGGTACAACACTTTCTCGCCACTGGAGGAAACCGCGAACCCGTTGATCCCCCCGAGGAACGGCTCGGTCTTCCGTGTCGTCAAATCAAATTTTGAAACGGTTACCGGGGGCGGTGCGTCGAATCGCGGCACATCGACGATTTCGGAGAGAAACAGCGTTCCGGCTTTGCCGGTATCCAGGCTCACATAGTTGGCGGCCTTGATCGGCAAAGCGACGATACGCTGTCCAATTCCATCAAGGTCGATAGTGACCTTGACGGGCTCCTCCTTCTTCTCGCCCTCTTTACCCTTCTCGCCTTCTTTAGCTTTGTCGGCTTCCTTGCCCTTCTCACCCTCTTTGCTCTTGTCAGCTTCTTTGCCTTTGTCGCCGCCGGCCGCATCTTTCTTTTCGTCAGCCGCTTTTTCTTCGTCGCTTTGCGGCTC
>JBGQDD010000415.1:0-3443 GCA_041495665.1 Candidatus Acidiferrum sp. | reverse complement strand
GTGGATGTAATCGCGGACGCAGGTTCCGTCCGGTGTGGGGTAATCCGTGCCGAAGACATCGACGTGAGGCAGCCCACCGCCGGCCGCATCGAGAACTCGAGGAATGAGATGAGTTTCCACGCGGTGATGCTCGCCGCGTTCCTGGGAGGCCCCAGCAGCATTGAAATAGCGGAGGGTCACATATTTGAGTCCGGTATAGAGCTTGTAGTCCGCCAGAATCTGCTCGAATACCAGCTTGGACTTTCCATAGGGGTTGATCGGCGCCTTCCGATGGTCTTCGGGGATGGGAACGATTTCGGGTTCGCCATAAGTGGCGGCGGTGGAAGAAAAAATGAATTTCTTTACGCCGTGGCGGGTGACGGCATCGAGCAGATTCACACCGCAGGCCACGTTCGTGGCGTAGAAAATACTAGGCTCGCTAACAGATTTGGCGACCAGCGCCTCGGCGGCGAAGTGCATCACGGCGTCAATTTTGTGCTGCGTGAAGACGCTTTCAAGCTGAGGGCGATTGGCGAGATCTACCTGGCAAAAGATGGCTCCCGGAGGGACAGCGGCACGATGGCCCTCGAGCAAACTATCCAATGCGATGACGGACATGCCGCGCGAAACCAAAACCTCCGAACAGACGCTGCCGATGTAACCCGCCGCTCCGGTAACGAGAATATTCACCTATCAATTCTCCTTGAGTCAGGTGGAAATGTAAAATGGGCGCGCTCAGAGCCGCCGGAAGCAGCGGCAAAGGCCGCGGAAAAGCAGGGGTCAGCGGTCCGAAACTTCGGCAAAGATTAAGCCTGCGCCAAGCGGCGCTGAAAGGTAAGAAGAATGAGGTCGGCACGGCGGCGCACGCCGAACTTGCTGAGCAAGTTCGAAACGTGAAACTTCACCGTGCGTTCCGCAATATTGAGCTTGCTGGCAATCTCTTTGTTGGAAAGATTCTCCAGCAGCGAATCGAGAACTTCCTGCTCGCGGCGGCTGAGATTCGTGACGGAATCGGTCTTCAGACGGCGGCCCTGGCCGGTGAGGATGGAATCAACGAATCCGGAGAGAAGCTGCCGCGGAACCCAGAATCCTCCACTGGCAACGAGCGGGAGAGCTTGGACCAATTGGTCGCGGGCTTCAACGTAGGTGAGCAGGCCCTTCACGCCCAGACGCAGGAGCGAAAAACTGTTGGCATCGTTGTGCTGCTCGCCGACGACGATGAGGCGAGCCTCGGGATAGCGTTCGAGAAGATTGGCCAAGAGCGCGCCGGTGGCGGGCTTTGCGGCATGAGCGTCAATGACGTAAACCTGAGCGCGAGGCGGCTCAAGAGCGCGGAGGTCCGGCGCGAGGGTGGATTCCAGTTGCTTGGCAATAATCTTGAATTGGGACTTTGCTAAAATGCGTTCGAACTCGCTCAGCACCAGGGGGTGCGGCGAGAGGATGCAGACCTTCAATTTAGAAGAAGCGCGTTTCGTAGTCACTGTTCGACAGAGTATTGAAAACGGGCTAAAGGGGCAAGCCCTTTGGTGTTTGTGTTCACGAACTGTTACTGACAGCTACGATGCATGGCCCGGGGGTACTTCCTTCAATAAAATATCAATGATGCGCTTGGCGGCATGGCCATCCCAGAGAGGAGGAATGCGGCTGGCTATACCCTTGCCTGCCAGGGTGTCACGCGAAGCGTTCGTTTCCGGCGTCCGAATGAAGTATAGCATCCGGGAATTGGGCTTTCGGTGCGGCCGATAGGCCATTCGCGCGAAAAGAGCACTAGTTCAATGCGTGGAGGTAGGTATCCGCGGGGGAACCTGGGTAAAATGGAGGTGTCCGGAAACACTAGATTTCCCTGGAACTTGCAGCATTTTTTCCAGGGAAACGGCGAGGAGCAACACCTTTCAGCGGATGCGCAACCTGAACGAATCGGCCAGAGCCTTACGTGAGTTGCTTGCGCAACGGATCCTCGTGCTGGACGGCGCGATGGGGACGATGCTGCAGCAATGCAACCTGACAGCAGCGGATTTTGGCGGAGCTGCGCTCGAAGGGTGTAATGAAAACCTAGTTCGCACGCGACCGGATGTGGTGCTGGATATTCACAGGAAATACTTTGAGGCGGGAGCAGACATCGTCGAAACCAACAGCTTCGGCGGAGCGCCGATTGTGCTGGCGGAGTACGGGCTGGCCGCGGACGCGCACTTCCTGAACAAGTGCGCGGCAGAACTGGCGCGGCAAGCGGCGGATGAATTCAATACGCCTGGGAAGCCACGGTTCGTAGCCGGTTCCATGGGGCCAACGACGAAGGCGATTACGGTAACGGGCGGGGTGACGTTCGACGAACTTCGCGAGACCTATTACACACAGGCAAGAGGCCTTGTGGAAGGCGGAGTGGATCTGCTGCTGGTCGAGACTTGCCAAGACACCCGAAACATAAAAGCGGCGCTCCTCGCCATTCACAAGCTTTCGAAGGAGATGGGGAGCGAAGTGCCGTTCATCGTATCGGTGACGATCGAGCCGATGGGAACGATGCTGGCCGGGCAAACGGTGGAAGCGATGTGGGCATCGCTGCGGCATGCGAAGCCGCTGGCGTTTGGGATGAACTGCGCAACGGGGCCGGAGTTCATGACCGACCACATCCGAACGCTGAGCCAAATTACCGGCGAATTTGTGTCCTGCTATCCGAATGCGGGTCTGCCGGATGAAGAGGGAAAGTACCTGGAAACTCCAACGACGCTGGCGGCACAGCTTGAGAAATTCGCGGATCACGGCTGGTTGAATTTCGTCGGAGGATGCTGCGGCACGACAGAAAAGCATATTCGCGCGATTGCGCAGATGGTGGAAGGCAAGAAGCCACGGCAACGGCCTGCGGAGGCGCACCGGGCGGTTTATTCGGGGATTGAAACGATCGAGGCGGAGGACAGCACGCGGCCGCTGCTCGTGGGCGAGCGTACCAACGTGATCGGCTCGCGACTGTTCAAAAACCTGGTGGCGGAAGAGAAGTGGGAAGAATCGAGCGAAATCGCGCGGCGTCAGGTCCGAGGTGGCGCGCATATCGTGGACGTATGCCTGCAGAGCACGGAGCGCGACGAGAAGAACGACATTCCGCCGTTCTATGAAAAGCTGATTCGAAAAGTGAAAGCGCCGGTGATGATCGATACCACCGATCCGACGGCGATCGAGCTGGCGCTGACGTATTGCCAGGGCAAGGCGATTCTCAATTCGATCAACCTGGAGGACGGCGAAGAAAAATTTGAACGCGTGGTGCCGATGGCGCATGAGTTCGGCGCGGCGGTGGTGGTGGGCTGCATCGATGAGGACAAGCTGCAGGCGCAAGCGTTTACGCGCGAGCGGAAGCTGACGATCGCGCAGCGTTCTTACAAGCTGCTGACGGAGAAATACGGGCTGGGGCCGGAGGACATCATATTCGATCCGCTGGTGTTCCCCTGCGCGACGGGTGATACGAACTATATCGG
>JBGQDD010000414.1:0-3456 GCA_041495665.1 Candidatus Acidiferrum sp. | reverse complement strand
CCCAAATTGGGACCATAAGAGCCGTTTTCCCGCGCATTGATCATCGAGAAGCTGTAGAGAGGATGGAATCCATGGAAAACGAAGCACAAAAGCAACCGTCGCCCGTTACTGCACCTACGCCCGCGAGCACACCTGCAGCAGGCGCCGCTGCTGCTGCAGCGCCGCAAGCCGCACCGGAGAAAATCGGCATCGATGATTTCACCAAAGTCGAAATGCGCGTCGGCCAGATCAAGACCGCCGAACGGATCGTCGGCGCGGACAGACTGTTAAAACTCACGGTGGATATCGGCACCGAGATTCGTCAGATTTGCGCTGGCATCGCGCAATACTACGAACCGGAAGCGCTCATCGGGCGCAAAGTCGCCGTGGTCGTCAACCTCGCGCCGCGCAAGCTCCGCGGCGTCGAATCCAACGGCATGATCGTCGCCGCCTCCGTCGGCCCCGAAGGCCGCCCCGTCCTCGCCGGCTTCCTCGAAGACGTCGAAATCGGCTCGCGCCTCAAGTAGGTTCTGCGGCACGGCCATTGCTGGCATTGCAGACAACGGCGGGCCGAATGGAAACAACAAATGGATTCGTTCAGCGTTAAGGCGACAATAGTAATCTTGTTTTCTTTCGTCGCTGGGGTGTCGCTTGCCCAGGAAAGCACGCCAGCGAGGGCTGCATACCATCTCTTTCCCGTTGATAAGAGCTGTACCTGCACAGTTGCCAAAGCGAGAACGAAAACCCTCGAAAGCTCGGAGCTAACCAAAGGTAAGAAGGTTTTCCAGGTATTCAGGGACAGAAAATCGAAAAGAGAACTCTTCCGGCTTGAGCTTGGTTCGCCCGACCTGAAATGGTGGCACTACGGCATTTCGTTAGAAGGTGATTTCAACGCAGACGGAATTCCAGACTACTCGTGGTATGGCGGAGATGATACCTCCGATGAGATTTATGCGTTTCTTTCGTCGGGTGATTCATATCGGAAGCTCGACATCTACAAGTCTTTTGAACTTGAATGGACACGCACATTCCATAAGCGTGTTCCCGATTTTGCGGATTTTGGTCTGGATTTCCATCTGGAAGATATCAGACTCATTCGGGATCCTACGGGGTTGGTCTTGGCCAGTGAATACACCTCGATCCTACATCCCGAAGCAACAAAACGGAGGCTTCGCGTCAGAAGTGAAAACTTTGTATTCTCAGGGCAATGAGTGTCAAGAATCCATGGAACTCATCGACTCACACGCGCACATCGACTTTCCGCAATTTGCGGATGACTGCGAAGCCATGCTCGACCGCGCGCGCGCCGCTGGGGTTTCGGCTTTGCTCGCCATTGGCACAGGCCCCGGGCCCGAGAAGCTCGATTCCGCTCTGCCATTTGCCGAACAACATGATTGGATCTACGCCACCGTCGGCATACATCCCCATGAAGCCAAAGACGTAACGCCGCAACACTTGGATGAGTTGGCCCGGCTGGCGAAGCGTCCCAAAGTTATTGCCTGGGGAGAAATTGGTCTCGACTATTTCTACGATCATTCTCCCCGCGATGTGCAGCACCGCGTCTTCCGCGACCAGATGGCCCTTGCGCAACAGGCGAAACTTCCCATTATCATTCACTGTCGCGATGCCTGGTCCGATTGCCTGAACATGATAGAAGAACATTGGCGGCCAACCGGCCTCGGCGGGATTCTGCACTGTTTTACTAGCACGCTGGAGGATGCGCGACGCGGAATTGAAATGGGCTTCCTTGTTTCCTTTGCGGGAAATTCAACCTATCCGAAAACGCAGAACATTCGCGACGTTGCGAAGGAATTGCCGCTGGAGAAGATTTTGATTGAGACGGACTCTCCGTACCTTGCGCCGCAGCCCTGGCGCGGCAAGCGCAACGAGCCTGCCTACGTTGCCGAAGTAGCGCGCACGCTCGCGAGTGTGAGAAACTTGTCGCCAGACGAAGTTGCTGCCGCCACCGCGGACAATTTTCGGCGCTTCTTCGGTCTTGCTCGGCTGGCAATCCTCGCGGCCCCTGGTTTCACGAATAAAGTTTAGGCAGGAGACACGCTATCGCGCTGCTCACGGCTAAAGAGATTTTTGATCTCGTTCGCGACGACCTCGTTTTGGTCGAAGAAGAGCTCGCGCGACAAAGTGATGCGGCCTTTCCGCCCGTCTCTGAAATCACTAAGTATTTGCTGGGCGGGGGAGGGAAGCGCATGCGTCCCGCGCTCCTGCTACTTTCCGCGAGCTATGCGGGCCGCAAAGATCGCAGCGCTATCCGCCTCGCCGCGGTCGTCGAGCTTTTGCACAGCGCGACGTTGATCCACGACGACGTCATTGACAGCGCCGACACCCGCCGCGGCCGCCCCTCCGCCAATTCAAAATGGGGCAATCATCGCAGCGTCCTTACTGGCGACTGGCTGTACATGCAGTCTTTTCAGATGGCCCTGGAAGAACGCAATTTTCGCATTCTCGACATCCTGATCGACTTGACTCAGAAAATGGTCGAAGGCGAACTGATCCAACTCTCGAAAATCGGGCGCATCGATGTGACCGAAGAAGATGCGCTGCGGCTGGCCACCTACAAAACCGCATGTCTTTTCAGCGGCTGCGCGCGGCTGGGCGCGGTGCTGGGCGGCCTCGAGGGTAAAGAAGAGCAGGCGCTCGCCGATTACGGACGATACGCGGGCTTGGCGTTTCAGCTTGTCGATGATTTGCTGGATTTTACTGCTTCAGCGGAACAACTCGGCAAACCGGTCCTCAGCGATTTGAAAGAAGGCAAGGTCACATTGCCGTTGATCTACGCGATGGAAAATGGCCATCGCGATGCGCGCGAGCTGGTCGCGCGTGTTCTCGCGGAAAAAGAATTCAATTCCGTTCGCCCCGAAACAATTGTTTCGCTCGTTCACGAATCCGGTGCGCTCGACCGTGCCCGCGCGCTCGCGCAAGACTATGCCTGCCGCGCCAAGGCCTGCCTCATTGGCCGTCCCGATTCCGAATATTCTCGCGCTCTCGCCACGCTTCCCGATTTTATCCTCGAACGCGAGAACTAATCGCGCCAAGCGCCATGCTGCCGTTCAAACTGGTTTACCACGAACGTTACGACCTGAATCTCGGCCCGCACGTTTTTCCCTCGCAGAAATTCCGCCTCATCCATGAAACGCTGCTCCGCGAAGGCATTGCCACAGAGGAAGATTTCTTGCGTCCCAATCCCGCGAGCGACGAGGACATGCTGCGCGTTCACACCCCAGACTGGGTGCGCAAGCTGAAGACCGGCACTCTCACTGCCAGTGATGTGATGAAACTCGAAGTGCCGTATTCGCGGGAACTCGTCGAAGCGGTGTGGCTTGCCGCGGGTGGAACAATACTCGCTGGGCAATCAGCGCTGCGCGACGGATTCGGCTTGAATCTCGGCGGTGGATTTCATCATGCGTATCCGGGGCATGGCGAAGGTTTCTGCGCGATCCATGATGTGGCGGTCGCGAT
>JBGQDD010000413.1:0-3459 GCA_041495665.1 Candidatus Acidiferrum sp. | reverse complement strand
CGTTCGCGATCGTGAATGGCCTTGCGGAGCGCCCAGGTTTTCAAGAAATCCATGTTTTCGAGCGTCGCGGCAGGCGACTCCTCTGCGGCCCCCACGGCCCCCGTGGTCCCTACCCCTACAGCCCCCACCCCCAGAGCCATTAACGCGCCATTTCTGCCCGGGCGGATCGCGCGGATCTTCTCGGGCAGGCGCATCTCCGCGAGATGCCCGGTTTTGCTGCGCTTGAGCACGCGCAAAGCCCCCAGCTCGTCGAGCCGACGCACCGCATGCCGCGCCGCTCCGATGGAGAGACCCAGAGTGCGTGCCAGGGACATAACCGCAAACTGCAGGCGGAGCTTGCCTACCACCAGGGAATGGCGCAGCAAATACGAGTAGACGGCGCGCTCCTTGACGGTCAGGCCGAGACGCGGGGCGAGAACATCTTCAAATTGCATCCAGAGGAGTTTGGGGTTCAGCTTTTTGTTTAGCATTGGTTTAGGTCTTGGAAGAGAAGTTGCTCTATTGAGATTCTCGATACACTCGGCATTTGTCATCCCGAATCCCTGCGCTTTTGGCAGGGTGAGGGATCTGCTTTTCGTCTGTCCCTGGCCATATTCCCAGCAAGTCAACAGCGCCAAGAGAAGTCGAAGAGTCGAAGAGTTGAAAAGTGCAAGAGTCGATAAGAAAAGGCAAAGACTTAACACAGAGGGCACAGAGAAGAGCGGGGCCTTGTGGAGTGCGGCGGCTTGCCGCCGCTTTTCCTACGTTTGCAATTCCCTTCTATGACGGAAAAGTTTGGGTGAACGGATAAGCGGAAGACGTCAGAAAAGCGGCAGCTAGGCTGCCGCACTCCAAAAAAACAGAACGTCCCGGTCTGGACCGGGACGCGAAAAACCGGTAGGGCTGTTGCCCTGCCCTACAAAAAAGTGCGTCCTCGGCGAGGCCGGGACGCACTTTTCTACAGCACTGATTCTACCAGGGTCGTACTGCACTAGTCAAGGAAAACGTTAGTAATGGGGCAGAATAGCGTAAGTGCTTAGGAGGCAAGAGGATAGTGAGACAAAGAGATGAGGGGCTCGCCTATTCTTTTGTTTTTTGCAGGCACTCGGCGCAGTAGCCGCCAACTTCGGTGCGGGAAACCGTCACCTTCATGTGGAAGTCGCGGGCGATCTGTTCCTTCAATTGTTCGTACAAGCGGCTTTCGAATTCGCGGACCTTGCCGCAACCCAGGCAGGCCACGTGGATGTGATCGCGCGGTCCATGAGTCTCGTAGTAGTGCCGGTCGCCGCGCAGATGCAGCAAATCCAGTTCGTCGATCAAACCTTGCTTTTTAAGTAGATCAATCGTGCGGTAGACGGTAACCAGGTGAACCCCCGCATCGATTTTCTGTGTTCGCGCCAGGATCTGATCCACGTCCAGGTGCTGCTCGGCGTCATCCATCACTTGCAGGATGACCCGGCGTTGGCGTGTCATGCGGATGCCACGAGCCGCCACCGCTTGCTGAATCTTGCCGGTTGTCTCCGCGGTATTGAGGCGCTCACCGGTGGAAACCCGGTGGGATGGCGATGCAGCCATTTGAAGTTCTCCGCTCGTACGGGCGCTTCGGCTCAAGAATGAGTCGGAAGCATCCGCACCACGTCATTGTACATAACGTAGGCGAAGAGGACCAACAAGAACACCAAGCCGACCTGCACGAAGCGCTCCTTGAAGGCCAGGCTGAAATCGCGGCGGCGAATCCCTTCCAGCGCGAGCAAAAGAATGTTTCCGCCATCAAGAATCGGGATGGGCAGCAGGTTTAAGATGCCCAGGTTCACGCTGATCAGAACCATCAGCGAAATCACCGCCAGCGGTCCCCTGCGAACGGCTTCGCCCGCGGCGCGCGATATGCCTACCGCGCCCTGGAGCTGCCTCACGGAAACACGCCCGCTGAAAAGCTTTCCTACCACCCCGATGGTTTCCTGGATGCGCTCCCCAGTTGTCACAAATGCGTCGCGAACGCCATCCGTAAACGAAATCCGACGGTAGGATGTCGGGTCAAGCACGGCCACTCCGACCTGGTAAATAGTTTCCCCTGACTCCGAAACTCCAGCCTGAGGCGTCACATCCGCATGGACCGCCTGGCCCTTGCGTTCCAGGTCCAGCTTGACGCTCTGGCCCTTCGAGCTGCGCACGTGCTCCACGAACTGCCCCCAGTATTCGATCTTCTGCCCATCCACTGCACGGATGCGGTCGCCCTCTTTAAGTCCGGCGCGATCTGCGGGAGTTCCGGGCGCCACCTCATCGAGGATCGGCGGGAGTGGCGGGTAGCCGAGGATGCGCTCAAGCGCCCCGGCGCTGGTGACAGCCAGTTCCATGCTGCGCTTGGTACCCGCGTTCTCGATTTCCAATTTCAGTTTGTCGCCAGTGGTAGTTTGTTTGAGCGCTTTCTGCGCCTGCTCCCAGCTAGGATTCTGGACGCCATTGATGGAAAGGAGTTTATCGCCCACTTGCAATGGGCTCACTTGTCCGGCCTTTTCTGCCGGTAGCGCGACGACCTGCACGGGCAAATCATAGAAAGATGAATACGGCAGGCCCACGGCGACAAACAATGCCGTGAGGAGAAAAAGTGGGAAAATCAGATTTACGGCCGGCCCGGCGAAAGAAATCAGAGCTCGCTGCCACCGTGGCTTGCTCATCAATTCGTCCGGGGCCCCCGTGGGAGCTACCTCATTGGAATCAACTTCGGATAAGTCCTGTCCGGCCATGCGTACGTAGCCGCCAAATGGCAGCGCGCTCACGCGGTAGTCCGTTGCGCCGCGCTTCCATCCAAAAAGACGCGGACCAAACCCAATCGAGAATACGTCCACGCGCACGTTAAACAAGCGCGCCACGATGAAGTGGCCCCACTCGTGGATCATGATCATCAGGCCCAGTACGAGGGCGACGCCCAGTAACAAATTCATACGCTTCGGTTCTCCTTACCTTGTTGACGCCGCCGCGGCCGTCACTGCCAGCCGCTCTACTTCTTCCCTTGCCATTCGACGCGCTTCGGCATCGGCCGTGAGCACATCCTCCATCTTCTCAAATCGAACGCGTGGTGTCCTGCCGAGCACGCGCTCAATCACTTCCGCGATCCCCAGAAACGGCAGCCGCCGTTCGAGAAACGCCGCCACCGCAACCTCATCCGCGGCATTCAACGCGCACGGCAGCGCGCCGCCCTTCTTCATCGCTTCTCGCGCCAACCGCAGGCACGGGAACCGCCGCGACGAAGCTTTCTCAAAATCCAAGCGCTTCAACTTCGGCCAATCCAGGGCCACCTGATTAGATGCCACCCTCTCCGGATAGGTTAACGCATATTGGATGGGCATGCGCATGTCGGTTGGCCCCAGTTGCGCCAAAACGGAGCCGTCCACGAATTCCACCATGGAGTGAATCTTAGACTGGGGATGCACGACCACGTCAATTTGGTCCGGGCGCATGCCAAAGAGCCACCGCGCTTCG
>JBGQDD010000412.1:0-3466 GCA_041495665.1 Candidatus Acidiferrum sp. | reverse complement strand
CTCACTTACATGGCGTTGACGGCGCGCGCCTGCGATTTCGCTGTCTCTGAAATCAAAAAGAACAATCTGTAGGGAGCAAACGCCGCATGGCCCAGGTGATCCGCTCTCCAAAACAGTATGACGTCTGCATCATCGGCTCGGGTGCGGGCGGAGGCATGGCCGCGAAGGTTCTCACCGAGGGCGGTCTGAGCTGCGCGCTGCTGGAAGCCGGACCCAACCTCAATCCTGAAAAAGATTTCAAGATGCTGATGTGGCCGTACGAATTGCCGCATCGAGGCGCGGGCGTGGGCGGCAAAGCCGGCGAAAATTTCGGCGAGTTTCTAGCGCCGAACGGTGCCTGGAACATCGAGGGCGAGCCGTACACTTCCGCTCCCGGCTCGAATTTCCAGTGGTTTCGTTCGCGCATCGTCGGCGGCCGCACCAATCATTGGGGCCGCATCGCGCTCCGCTTTGCTCCCATCGATTTCAAGTCGGGAACGCGCGATGGCATTGGCGACGATTGGCCCATCACCTACGAGGATCTTGCGCCGTACTACGACAAGGTCGAATCCTACATCGGGGTCTTCGGAACCAAAGAAAATGTCTCCAGCGCGCCCGACGGCGTCTTTCTGCCGCCTCCCAAACCGCGTTGCACCGAATTGATGGTCAAGAAGGCTTGCGACAAGCTCAACATCATCTGCATTCCCTCGCGCCTCGCGGTCATTACGCGTTCGCTCAATGGCCGCCTGCCTTGCCACTACTGCGGCCAATGCGGCCGCGGTTGCATCACCGCCTCAAATTTCAGTTCCAGCCAGGTTCTGCTGCCTCCGGCGATGAAAACGGGAAAGCTGACGCTGATTACCGGCGCGATGGCCCGAGAAATTCTCGTCAACAAGGAAGGCCAAGCCGAGGGTGTCTCCTACGTTGATAAAGCGACGAGCACGGAAAAGCGCATCAACGCGCGCGCCATCGTGGTGGCCGCCAGCGCTTGCGAATCCGCGCGTCTGCTGCTGAACTCCAAATCTCCGGCCTTTCCCGGCGGTATCGCCAACTCTTCCGGAGCGGTGGGCCAATATCTCACCGATTCCGTCGGCAGTGGCGGTTATGGCTACTTCCCGCAGCTCGAGAAGATGCCGCCCCACAATCACGACGGAGTCGGCGGCATGCACATGTATATGCCGTGGTGGAAATTCGACCGCAAGAACGACTTTCCCCGCGGCTATCACATCGAGTTTGGCGGGGGACGCGACATGCCGGGCGTTGGCGAGTTCCACGCTCTTTGCCACGAGGAAGAAGGATATGGCGCTGCATTGAAGAAACGCGCTCGCCAAGTCTACGGGACGTACATCGGCTTCGCCGGCCGCGGCGAAATGATCCCCAACCCGGACACTTATTGCGAGATCGATCCCGACGTTGTCGATCGGTGGGGCATTCCCGCGCTGCGCTTCCATTTCAAGTGGTCGGATTATGAATTGCTCCAGGCCAAGGACATGCAGCAGACGTTTCGCGCCATCGTCGAAACCATGGGCGGCGAGTACCGGACCAAGACTTCCATCCACGGCCAGTATCCCTTCGGGATTGAGGAAGGCGGCAAGATTATTCACGAGGTGGGCACCGCCCGCATGGGTGCCGATCCGAAAACGTCCGTGCTCAACGGTTTCTGTCAAGCCCACGACGTGAAAAATCTTTTTGTCACCGATGGCGCGCCGCTCGTCACCAACCCGGACAAGAATCCGACGCTGACCATCATGGCGCTCTCCTGGCGCGCCTCCGAATATCTTCTGGAAGAAGCCAGGAAAGGCAACCTCTAACATGCCGCTGACAAGAGACGACATTCTCCGGCCAAGACCCCCTCTCCCGTCATTCCGAGCGAAGCGAGGAATCTCTCTTCCCTCTGCGATCTCTGTGCCCTCTGCGTTAAATCCTTTTTCCTTCCGCTGTGAGGCCCAGCATGGCGAATGAAAGTATAAGCAGGCGCGACATCCTGAGGACCCTGGCCGTTGGCGCGGTCGGCGGCTCGGTGCTGCAAATCATCCCTGCGGAGGCTGCCGAGTACGTCCACCAGATGGTGCACAAGGAGAAAGCCGCAGCTCCCGCAGGCGCGTACACCCCGAAATATTTCCCCCCGGCGCAGTACGCCACGCTGCTGTTCCTCTGCGACGCCATCATCCCCAAAGACGAAAAATCCGGCGGCGCAGTCGAAGCCGGCTCCCCCGAATTCATCGATCTTCTCACCAGCGAGAACCCGGAATATCAATTGAAGCTCGGCGGCGGGCTCTTTTGGCTGGATGCCGCCTGCACCGACCGCTACGGCCACCTCTTTATGGAATGTACGCCAGAACAGAAGAAAGAGATCCTGGACCTGATTGCGTATCGCAAGAACGCCAAACAGGATCCCGCGCTCAGCCACGGCGTAGCCTTCTTCGCGTTTCTCCGCAATCTCACCTGCGACGGTTTCTACACCAGCAAAATCGGCATCGCCGACCTTCAATATATCGGCAACACCTCCCTCCGCGAATTCCCCGGCTGCCCCCCGCCGCCGGAATCCTGATCTTGTAGGGCCCGCCTTCCGAGGCGGGCCGCTTTTTGCCCCGCGCCCCGTATCAGCGGCTTCGCTCATTGAATTTCCTCAAACTAAGGCGACGCTTGACAATAGTATCCTATGTGTTACCATTAGCTATGGTCGAAGTACGCGAATACCTTGACCGGGGTGGACGCAGCCCGTTTGCCGCTTGGTCTGATCGTCTGAACAGAGAAGCGGCAGTCAAGGTGGCTGCTGCCCTGGCGCGCATCCAACAGGGCAATTTTTCCAACGCCAAGAGCGTTGGATCCGGTGTTTACGAGTACCGGATCGATTTTGGTCCGGGCTACAGGATTTACTTCGGCAAAGATGGCGACCGGCTTGTAATTCTGGTTGGCGGCGGAACGAAGAAACGCCAGCAAGAAGATATCAATATCGCATTGGTCCGATGGCAAGACTACAAGCAACGAAAAGAAGCAGGAGGATGACTGCAATGCCTTTGACGCGAGATTTCAAGGAAACCATCCGGGCGCGCGTAAAACGTGATCCCGGTTTCCGCAAGGCGCTTCTCCGGGAGGGCATCGAAAACTTTCTTTCCGGTGATGTGGAAACCGGCAAAATCATACTGCGCGATTTCATCAATGCCACAGTTGGCTTTACCAAACTGAGCGACGTTACCCATCGCTCCGCGAAAAGCCTGATGCGCATGCTCGGCCCCCGCGGTAACCCTCAGGCTCGCAACTTGTTCGAGATCGTTGCCTATTTGCAGCAAGCCGAAGGCGTGCGCTTCGAAGTCCGGTCCGCGCGTGCCGCCTTACGCGCGAAGCGGCGGCCATCCATCCAGGGAAGAAGAGGGGCAGCTGCCGCGGGCCACTGAATACTATCCGGGCGGAAATGCGTTACCGTCTGGAAGAGAGTGCATGGTTTCCTACCTTCCTTCGGCCTGATCGCGGGTACGACCTACGT
>JBGQDD010000411.1:0-3500 GCA_041495665.1 Candidatus Acidiferrum sp. | reverse complement strand
GTAGGGCGTGGTGTAGAGGAAGAGGGTGTAGGAATACTTGAAAAAGAGAAAGGCGGATGACGACCGAAGGACCATGACGTCGAGGAAGAGATTGGCGTCGGGGAATGGCGCCCGAAAATAAAGCGCCATTCCGGTGGCCGCCGCGAGGGTGCAAGCGAGGAAGTGCCTCGCGTGGAGAATTCTTTGGATCACGCTCGCGCCGCCTTTGCCGTGGCGTGGCCATCCTTCTTTTCGGTCGGCGTCTGCTGTTGCCTGCGCCAGCGCCGGAAATCCGCGTCTCTCCAAAGCACCATCTTCAGCGCGGAATTGACTACGTGATCCGGCGTGCTGGCGATGAACGTCGCGTACTTCTCAACAGCGACTGCAATTGGTTCCTGCAGTTCGTATTCGCGTTTCACCATCTCCGGCGGTTTGTTGATGATGGACATGAGTTCTCCTTCCTTTTCTTCTTTCTCTTTGGCCTAACTCGACACGGGCAAAACACATGGTGAACAGAGCCTTACTGGGCTGGAGCGACCGCCACGGTTTCCGTGGCAACGAAGTGGGGTCGCTCCAGCCCGGTTCGGTGTTTTGCCCGTGTCCAAAATCAATCGTCGCGTCATGTGCAACCTCAGCGTTCCCAACAACTTCCGTTCACCGCGGAGGTGAACGGAACGGTGAACCGTGCAGTGAACCGGGTCCTTCATGCGCCGTTCACTCCGTTCGTGTGCCTCTCGTCGAGGGGTGACCGCCCATTCCGGACGAGATAGGTGTCAAAGAAGACCGTTCGTTCCGGAGTCAGCTGTGAAAATTCGAGCCGTAGTTCCCGTTCGGCAATCCGGCCTGCCATCCATGCTTCGTAGAGACTCTCGAAGCGGTCACCATGAAAACGCCGTCTCGCTTCGTTCAGAAATTCAAAGTCCGCTGTCACCGGCACAACGTACTCGTGCTGCTCCCACTTCCGGCGAATGTCGAAGTAGCGGAGGATTTCGCCGGAAACGTCGGATTCGAGTGGCTGCTTGACGCTCGAACGGAAGCGATCTTCGGCGCGGCGAAACTCCGTGGTTCGCGGCGCAATGTAGAGCAGGCGAAAGGACTTCAAGTGGCGGAAGAGCCCTTGATAGGCCGCGAGATGCGCGACGAAACTCCATAGGCTGCCAGTGCCGGAATCCACAAACCCGAAGGTGACCACAGGCGAGGCACCCGATATGGGGGCCGCGAGAAAGAGGGGGAACTTATCCACGAAATAGCGAACAGTGGGATGGCTGCCAGGGCCTCCCTCGTAGACTTTCGCTGGGAGAACGTCCTTCGGAACGGCGAGAGATTCACAGAAGAGATGGACCTTGTCGCTCTCGGTCTCCAGAAAGTCGTGTCCTGGATTCTCAAGGAGAAAGTCCATCTGCACGAGACGCGTGCGGATGTAGTCGAACGAGTGCAGGCGACGATTGCGGATGTTGTCCTTATCAATCGGTCCGTAGATGAGCCGGGAAAACAGATGGAAGACTGACCCCGTGCCCATGTAGTCGCGCATGGTCGCGTGGGCGTGCTTCAGTAGCTTCTGTGCGAAGGCCATGCAACGCTTTCCACGGCGGACACCCGTAAAAGCGTTGAAGTGACGGAGGGTGAAGTAGCCGGAGTGCGTCGCCACCAGATAAAGGAATCGCGCCTCGGACTCCGTGTAGCCCAGGGCAGCAATTCGTTCGATGTGATCCTGGGGCATTTTCATAGCGACAAAATCTCCGCCGTCAATTCGCGCTGGTCCAAAACCCTCCTGAGCTTCGAAACATCGTCCGCACGCGCGTAAAGCGAGAATCCAGCGCGTACTTTCTCAGACAGATTTCTGCCCCGGTAGTGGCTGGTGGCAAGTTCGAGGTCCACGCGAGCCCGCTCTCCATCGCGAGTTTCGTATTCGATCCGAACGTCGGGAACAGGAATCTTTCCTCGAACGACCTGAAGTCCGTGGTTCTCCGCGATAGCGTGTTTGCCGTCGGCGGAATTGCGGTCTTTGCCGAGCTTCGCGAGATCGCGATAGAGGTGCTTCTTCAATTCGTAGTCGAGAACGACGCGAAGGTTGCGGCCTCCCTGGCCCTCGATCTTTGCAGCGGCTTTTTGATAAAGCCGGTAGAGGTCGGCATCGTGATGAGCTTCGCGGGGTTTGGTGAATCCGTGGTAAAGGGCCTGGCCTTTGCCAGCGCTCTGGGTTTCCGTGAGGAAGCGATGGCCGTTCTTGGTAAGCGTGAGCAGTTGGCGGGAGCCCATTTCCTCATGCGGAATGGACTTCATTTCGGCAAGGCCCTGACGAACGAGGTTTTCCACGTCCGGTCTCAGGTGGTCGTTGTTTCCGCCATAGGCAAATTCCGCGAGATCCTCCTTGGCAACAGCACGGAATTTCCCAAGTTCAACCATGGTTGCGATTTCGGAGTTCCGAAGGCGATAGGTCCGGCCGCGAAGTTCGTAGACCGTGCGGGGGTCCGCCGAGCGAGTTGCGATTGGGTCTAGCTCGCGACCCGGCGAAGGCGACGCATCGTTCGGGGCCTGCCCACGAGCTTCATCGGTTTTGGGCGGATCGTTGGCGTTAGGCTCCCGCCCCTCGGAAGACATCCGTGGATCGAGATGCTCTTCGGGTTGGTAGCCTCGGGACATTTCAATCGGACTCCTCTTCAAACCACGGCGCGGGCACGTCGGTCTGACCGGCATGAAGCTGCTTGTCGATGTGGGAGAGTTTTCGCCCCGTGTCTTTGAGCAAGAACTTGCGGATAAGCACGAACACGAAAGCAAACACGTTCACGGACAAGATTCCGACGTACTCCAGAATGGGTGTGGCGTACTCGCGCCAAAGAACGAGTTTGTACGGGACAAAGAATCTCAACTCGCCCATAAGCCAGAAACCAAGTGCGAGCAGGATGGCGATGGTGATGAGCAGGACGTTGGCAATCATTGGGATTCTCCGAGAAACCCCATGATGTTTTTCTCTTGCCCCTGGAGCGTCGCGGGTAGCGGGCAGGTAGCCGGGAAGCAACGGAGGCCCTCCAGCAGCGCGCCTGGGGTGTCCAGGACCACGGTCGATGGGAAGGGCTGTGATGCACGTTGGGAGGAGGACCACAGGCGGAAGGGAGAAGTGGCGCGCGGAGGTTGGGCCGATGTTGCCCGGTGCCGGACCGCGACCTCTTGGCTTCGAGTTTGGATCGGGGAATTCATTTGAACGCTTGGTCTTCGCGGAAATAGGTGACGGTCATGCCCAGAGGGTTGATGGGGATCAATTCGTTCGGGATGTTAGTTTTGAAGACGAATACAAAGTTCGCGGTATAAAGATCTCGCTTCAATTCGCTGTGGTCGGCCGGCGAATAGTAGACCATGTAGAAATCAACGCGGGCGCGATACGGCGGGTTCTGCATCTCTTCTAGCGCGACTTTCTTCACGTCGATATCGATCTCGGGCGCGGAGGTGTTGGTGAGGAATTTCCGGATGATGTCGTTTTTGCTGTAGGCGTCAAGAATGCCGTTGGCGAGCTTGCCGTCGAG
>JBGQDD010000410.1:0-3510 GCA_041495665.1 Candidatus Acidiferrum sp. | reverse complement strand
CATTTGCTCTCACTGAGGGGTACATCATTTTTCTGTTCACCACGATTCTTGTAACCGATATTGGAAACCTCCTTACGCAAACTGGCTGGGTCGCCCGCGGCGTCCTTCTTCTTCTTCTGATGTTCTCCATCATTTCCTGGGCCATGATTCTCCAGAAAATTGGCCTTTTCGGACGCATTCGCCGCGAGAGCGACCAGTTTCTGCGTATTTTTCGTGCCACGCGGGGCGTGGCGAATCCCCAAGCCTTGGCAACAGCGGGCTCCCCGTTTTCTTCGGTCTATGCCGCGGGCTACCGAGAATTGCAGAGCCAGGTCGGCAGCGCCCCGGGCAATCCGAATCCGCCCAAGCTGAAGAGTTTGTCAGCCGTCACTATCAGCATGCAACTCGCCTCCGCCGACGAGGTCCGCCGAGTCGAAAAAGGCATGTCCTGGCTGGCCACCACCGGCTCCGTTACACCCTTTATCGGCCTGTTCGGAACCGTGTGGGGCATCATTGACGCCTTCTCTGGCCTGGGCAGCGCCGGCGCCGCCAGCTTGCGCGCCGTCGCTCCGGGCATCGCCGAAGCTCTCGTCACCACCGCCGCGGGTCTATTCGCCGCGATTCCAGCGGTGATCTTCTACAACCACTTTTTGCAGAATATTCGCGATCTCGCGCAACGGCTGGACACCTTTGCTCTGGAATTCTCTGCGCAGGTCGAGAAAACATTCAATTAGAATTGCGCGGCCGTCCCATCCGGCCGCATCTACGGGATCACGAAAGATGCCGCAACTCTCCAAATCGACGCAGACTTCGCTCTCCGAGATCAACATGGTCCCTTTTGTGGACGTGGTTCTCGTACTGCTCATCATCTTCATGATTACCGCCCCGATTCTCCAGTCGGGCATCGAAGTCGACGTCCCCAAGACGCGCACGGTGAAGGAAATCAATCAGGAGCGCCTGGTCGTCACCGTGGACAAGGCCCAGCGTATCTACCTCGGCAATGAGCCCATCAACATTCACCAGCTCGGCTCCAGAATCCGCGCCCAGTTGAAAAACACCCAGGGGGGCGTCTTTCTCCGCTGCGACGAGACCGTTCCGTTCGGCAGTTTTGCCGCCGTCGTCGATGCCCTTCGCCAATCCGGCATCAACAACATCAGCATCGTCACCGAGCCCATCACCAGCCGCGCGCGTACCCAATAGAGATGACGCATGCCATCGCCAATTCGATGGACCCCATCGGGGGCACCCGATACGAGGACCAGAGCCTCCGGCAGTTCCTCATCTACTCCATCATCATGCATGCCAGCCTGGCCTTCGTCATTGTCGTCTCCGCTTACATTCAATACCGCGGAACCGCCTGGGGCGGTGTTGGTGGCAATCTGGGCGGCGCCAAAGTGACTTTGGTCAGCGCCGCTGGAATCCCCCTGCCTAAGGAATCGGTCGTCACCGAAAGCAAGGCCGTCGACCCCACCAAGGGCCTTCATAAAGAAGAGCCCCCGAAACCTCCGGAGCCAAAAACCGACGCAACAAAAATCCCAAAATTCACGAAAGAAAAGCCTCTGCCACCGTCGCGACAATCCAGAACGCTTGAAAACAAGACGCCTAGTCCGGATAACGCCGTTCCCTACGGCAAAGGGGGCAATCCCGATCTTCCAACAGGCTTTTCTCAGACCCCCGGTGAAGGTTCTAGCGGCGTTACTGTTCAGGGCCAGGGCGGAGCAGATTTCGCTTCTCGTTATGGCTGGTACATCGAAGCAGTGAAGAACAGAATTTATGGCAACTGGCAGCAGTGGACGATCGATGCAGCCGCGCGCGCCTCGCGCACCATGCACTGCGCGATCACATTTACCATCAATCGCGACGGCTCACTCAAGGACGCGCACATTTCCGAATCCAGCGGGAATACTTCCTATGACAATTCGGCGCTGCGGGCCGTGTTAAGCTCCACTCCGGTGACCAAATTGCCGCCTGACTATTCAGGCGCTTATGTCGTCGCCACTTTGGATTTCAATCCCCCGTCCATTCGATAAGGACGTGAGTTCTGGTTCCTGGAATTGCCATGTTGTCGGAGGTGAGGGTGCAAGCAAAGCTCAGAGGCCTTAGTTCGTTCTTGGTCTTGGTGATTCTCGCTTTCTGCGGGGGATCCGTCGCGGCTCAAGACTGGTTTCGCACCGCAATCGGCATGGATGCCAACAAGCCCCGCCTGGCGATTGCGGACTTCGCGGCGCGGTCTGATGCCGCAAAACCGCACGCTTCTCTTTTCACACAGGTTGTGCGTGACGATCTTCAATTCTCCGGCATTCTCGAGCTCGCCAGCCCCAGCTTCTACCCTCCGCAGGCCCCCAGCGTCCCCGCCGAACTGAAGCCTGCAATCTGGATCGATCCCCCCACAAATGCCAATTTTCTCGGCTTTGGCAATCTCTCCGAATCCGCCGCCGAAGTCGCCATCGAAGCCTGGCTCTATGACGTCCGCAATCCCTCTTCTCAAGCGGTCGTCGGAAAGGTCTATCGCGGCGCTCCCACGGATCTTCAAATCCGAAAATTCGCCCATCAATTTGCCGACGAAATCATTGGCAAGCTCTCCGGCGGCCTCCCCGGCGTGGCCTCAACCCAGATCGCCTTCGTCAGCTCGCGCAGTGGCTCCAAGGAAATCTGGGAGATGGACTACGATGGATCCAACCCGCGCCAGCTCACTACCCTGAAATCGATTTCGCTCACTCCCCGCTGGTCGCCCGATGCCTCGCGCATCGCGTTCACTTGTTTCGCGCCGTCCGGCGGCCTTACTAGCGCGCAGATTTGCATGTACTCGCTGGACACCGGCAAGCTTGTGTCCTTCCCGCGCTTCCGCGGCACCAATATCACTCCCGCATGGTCGCCCGAAGGCACGCAGATCATTTTTTCATCTTCGATGCAGGGTAATCCCGAGCTTTACGTCACCGACGTCAACGGCGGCCGCCCCAAGCGCTTGACTAACGCCAACGGCGCAAGCATGTCCCCCAGTTGGAATCCGAAAACCGGGCAGACCGTCGCCTTCGTCAGCGATCGCGGCGGCACTCCCCAGCTCTACCTGATGAATTCCGACGGCACCAGCGCGACCAAACTCGACCTCCCGGACAAAGGTTACGTCATCGATCCGGCGTGGGCGCCTAATGGCCAGTTGCTCGCTTTCAGTTGGCGCCGCCCCAACGACAACTACGACATTTACATTATGGACGCCGCCACTCGCCAACTTATAGAGTTAACGCGCGACCAGGGCCGCAACGAGCGTCCCAGTTGGGCGCCCGACGGCCGCCACCTCGTTTTCGAATCGACCCGCGGTGGCACGCGCCAGATCTGGACCATGCTGGCCGATGGCTCCCAGCCGCACCAATTAACGACTGGCGGCCACAACGAGTCGCCCAACTGGTCGACGCACTGATTTTCTTGGGCCACTATTTGTGTACCATGTGTAATATATCGTGATACGAGATATTTCCCGAACTCCGCCCGCTGGTGTTACGATAGTGCCTCTGGTGGGTCGAACACGGGAAT
>JBGQDD010000409.1:0-3511 GCA_041495665.1 Candidatus Acidiferrum sp. | reverse complement strand
CCGACGACTTGGGAGCGGACGAGGACGTCGCCATGCGAGTGAGAGTGTGCAGATGAGCTGTTGGCGATGCTTAGGTTGAGGTCCTTCGCTTCGCTCATGATGGCAGACCCATCAAGGGGCAATGATCTTGCCTGTAGGGGCGCAGCATGCTGCGCCCCTACAAAGGAAGCTGCGTCGGCGCGTTGTGACGTAGCGGCGATTTCGAGGACGCGGACTTGAGTGTAGCGGACGGCGTCGGTGTAATAGTCGACATCGACGCGCTTGACGTAGGCTTTGCGTTCCTTGAAGTCGAGATGCTCGACGTGAAATTGCTGGCCGCCGTGAATGTAAATGGCTTTTTCGTGGAGGAACACCAGAGCACTGGGAAAATCCACTTCGCCGATGACGGTGGGCGCGCCGGTGACGTCGATGATCACGAAATTATCGCTGGTTACGGAGCGCAGGCTGATGGTATCAGCGGGATAGGACTCTTGCGTCCAGTGATAGTTTTCGCCCGCCAAATGGAGATAACCAGCTTCGGCGAGGCGCGCGCAAATATCGGGGAGGTCAGCGTCGCCGAATTTGTCGCTCGGAGCGATGGGCAATTCAAACGCGGCGCATTTCAAGTGGTTGATGAGGATCTCGAGATTGTCCGGCTGGATGAAAGCGTGCTCTGGCGTGTTGCCGAAGAAATAGTCCGGGTGACGAACGATGAATTGATCGAGTGGCGCCGAGGAAGCCACCAGCACGGCGCAAGAGCTTCCGCTGCGGCGGCCGGCGCGGCCGGCGCGCTGCCAGGTGGCGGCGATGGTGCCGGGGTAGCCGGCCATGACGACAGTATCGAGGGAGCCGACGTCGATGCCGAGCTCGAGCGCGCTGGTGGAAACCACGCCGCGGATTTTTCCATCGCGCAGGCCGCGTTCGATTTCGCGGCGCTCGTTCGGCAAGTAGCCGCCGCGGTACCCGCGAATGCTTTCCGGTTTTCCCGGTAACTGCGGATTCGCTTGCTGCAAATAAGTGAGGAGAATTTCGGTGTGCAGGCGCGAATTGGCGAAGACCATGGTTTGCAGATCGCGTTTCAGGAATTCCTGCGCCACGCGCGAGGATTCATTGATGTAGCTGCGGCGAATGCCCAGCGCGCGATTCACGACGGGGGGGTTGTAAAAGACGAATGTTTTTTCCGCGGCTGGTGCGCCGTTGGCATTGAGGACTTCGACTTCGGATTCGAGAAGGCGTGAAGCG
Organism: Candidatus Acidiferrum sp.; assembly: GCA_041495665.1. GTDB lineage: Bacteria > Acidobacteriota > Terriglobia > Acidiferrales > UBA7541 > Acidiferrum. The sequence continues at coordinate 2,290 of JBGQDD010000409.1, read as the reverse complement.
AGGTCGCCGGGATTGGCGATGGTCGCAGAGCAGCAAATGAATTGCGGATCGCGGCCGTAGAAGCGAGCGATGCGGCGCAGGCGGCGCAGGACATTGCACAAGTGGCTGCCGAAGACGCCGCGGTAGGTGTGCAACTCGTCGAGCACGATGTAGCGCAGATTTTCGAACAGCCTCGTCCACCGCGTATGGTGCGGCAGGATTCCGGTGTGCAGCATGTCTGGATTGGTCAGCACGATGTGGCTTTTTTCGCGGATGGCTTTGCGGGCGTCGGAGGGCGTGTCGCCGTCGTACGTGAAAACGCCGAAGCGATTGTCCAGGCGCTGGTTGAGGTCGTGGAGTTCGGCGAGCTGGTCTTGCGCGAGGGCTTTGGTGGGGAAGAGGTAGAGGGCGCGGGAGTCGGAATTTTCGAGGACCGCGTTTAATACCGGCAGGTTGTAGCAGAGCGTTTTTCCGGAGGCCGTCGGCGTGACGATGACGACGTTTTTGCCGGCGTGGACCGCTTCCGCCGCGGCCGCTTGATGGGTGTAGAGGCGGCGAATGCTTTTGGCGGCGTAGGCGGCGGCGAGGTCAGGATGCACCCAAGCGGGGAAGTCCGCCCATTGAGCCTCGCGCGCCGGAAAATGGCGCACGGCGGTGAGGATTTCGCCGTTGTAGTCGCGGGCGGCAAAGGCGTCCAGGACTTCGTGGACGCGGGTGATGGCTGTCGGCATGGCGGCGCGGCGAACGGCTAGCGATTCGGGCATGAAAAGCCCCTTTCTTTGATTCGCCTTTTATTCGCTCACGGTAGCACGAGAGGTTTTGGAGCGCAAGATGGAAAATGATCGGAATTAACACAGAGAGCACAGACGTCACGGAGGAGAGACCTCAGGCCTCCCGACCCGGTTGGGACAAGTTCCGGCCTGGGTTACAGCTAATCTCCGTACGCGGGCAAATCAGGAATGAGTGCGCAGGCGGAGGATGAGTAAAGCTCCGACAAAGAAGAGGATGGCGGAGGCGGTGAAAGCCGTCTGGACGTTGAAGGCGCTCCACAGGAAGCCGACGAGGAGGCTGGAGGTAAAGTCGCCGACGGCATTGACGGCGGCGAGCGTGCCGAAGGCCATGCCGTGCTGTTCTTTGGGGACGAACTCGGCGGCGAGAGAATCTTCGAGAGCTTCTTCGGTGCCGACGTAAAGACCTGCGAGAACAAAAATCACGGCGAGCAGCCAGAGGGAATTTGTTCCCGTGCAAAGGAGAATCGCGGTGACTCCGGCGAGGGCGTAGCCAGCGGCGAGCACGACTTTGCGATTGGGGACATGGTCGCTGAGCCATCCGCTCGCGTAGGCGGAGCCGGCGTAGAAGACGTTGTGAAGAGTATAAAGGCCGACGGCGATGCTGGCGGCGCGGGCCAGGCCGTGAGCCGGCGTGAGCGTACGCGCTGCGTACAGAATTAGCATGGTGTGAGAGAAATCGCCGGCGCCGAAGACTCCTACGCCTAAGAGCAATCGGCGGAAGGGGAGCGGCAGGGCTTTCAGACCAAGGAAAAAGGATCGCTGGGGACGTGCCGCGATGGGCCGCTCGCGTACCAGCAGCCAGAAAGCGGCGACGGCAATCAGGCCGGGGAGAAGCGTCCAGAGAAAAACTTTGCGGTAAGAATGGCCGGTGGCTTCGAGCAGCCACAGCGCGCTGAGCGGTCCCACGATCGCGCCTACCGTGTCCATTAAGCGCTCGAAACCGAAGGCGCGACCATACGCGCTCGGAGGGACGTCGGCAGCGAGCAGGGCTTTCTTCGCGGGTGAGCGGACTCCGCGGCCCAGCCATGCTGCGGACCGGGCGAAGAGCACATGGTAGGCGTGCGTGGCGAAGGCAAAGGACGCAGTGGCAAGGGCGGTGAAGGCGTAGCCAAAGATGGCGAGAGGCTTCCGGTGTTTCAAGCGATCGGTGAAATGGCCTGAGGCCAGCTTGGTGAAACTGGAGAGACCGTCGGCGATGCCTTCGATGGCGCCGAGCCAGACTGGGCCTGCGCCGATGGCGGCCAGGAAGGCGGGGAGCACGGCTGTGGCGGTTTCGTGGCTCCAGTCGCTGAAGAGGCTGGTGAGGCCGACGCCGAGGACGGTGCGATTGAGCCAGGATTGGTTTTCTGTGGTGTCAGCCATGGGAAAGCAGTTTACAGTTGAAAGTTAAGAGTTGAAAGATCGCAGCTCATGGGATGCCGATTTCGTGCGAGCTTTGAAATTGAAATATTGTGGCGGACGGAAAAGCGGCAGCAAGCTGCCGCACTCCAAATTTATTTCTTGGCGGCACGGTAGAGGAT
>JBGQDD010000408.1:0-3512 GCA_041495665.1 Candidatus Acidiferrum sp. | reverse complement strand
TCGGGTGGGGAGGGTTCACTGGCGGCTAAAGGTAAGTCCATTTGTGTGAGGTACTTGCCCGCCGCCGAGGTTCTTCGGTGCGCGGGTTTTTTGTTGCCGGGATGAGCTAGGCAGGGAAGCTGTTCGGGAAAACCCGGGGACGTGCGAGGAGGGCGAGCGTATGGATCTCTACGCGACAGAATTGATGGGCGCGAAGACTTACGACGTGGCAGGGAATTATGTCGGGCGGGTGCGCGAATTCTTTATCGAGCCCGCGGAAGCGCCCAATCGCGTGTCGCACTACCTGTTGTCACGAGGCCATTTTCAGCCGCTGGTGGCCAAACATAACCAGGTTGCGTCGGTGGAGGCGGGGAAGATGGAGTTAAGCGTCAGCGAACGGGCCCTCGAGCTCTACCATCCGAATGAGTCGTGGCTGGCGGTTCAGAAGGATTTGCTGGATCAACAGATCATTGATACCCACGGCCGCAAGGTCGTGCGTGTAAATGACGTCGAGCTGACCCCGTTTCGCACGAATGGCAACGTCGAGCTGCGGCTGACGCAGGTCGATGTGGGGCTCCCCGGAGCCGTGCGGCGGCTGCTCCAGGGAGTGGTGCCTTCCAAGATGGTTCGCAAGCTGCAGAGCAAATTGCCGCAGAGCGGGATTCGCTGGGAGTTTGTGAATCTCGTCGAACCCGACCCCATGCGCCGGGTAAAGCTGCGCATCTCGCACGAAAAGCTTGAGGATCTGCACCCGGCGGACCTCGCGGAAATTATGGAAGATCTATCCGCGGCGGAACGGCAGGGAATCATCGCGTCGCTGGATGAAGAGACCGCGGCAGCGGTGCTCGCGGAACTGGACGAACGGCTCACCACGCAAATCGTGGAAAAAATGGATCCGGAGAAGGCGGCAGACATTCTGGAAGAAATGGCCCCGGACGCGGCGGCTGACCTATTGGCGGATTTGTCGAAAGAAACATCCGACGAACTTTTGGATGAGATGCCCGGTCAGGAGGCCGACGACGTTCGCGAATTGCTGGAATTCGACGCCGCGACGGCCGGCGGCATGATGAACACGGATTTCGCGTTTGTGGGCGAGGCGTCAACGCGGGAGGAAGTATTGGAGTGGATGCGCGGACAGGAAATAAACTTTGACCAGCTCGACACCATCGTGCTGCTGGACGGTTCAGCGCAGTTCTCGGGCACCGTCCCCGTTGCACGGCTGCTTCTGGCGGCGGCCGATCAACGCATGACGGAGCTGAAACTGGAACCCCTGCTCAGTCTGCCCGCGAATGCGGACGACAAAGAAGTCTTCGAACTTTTCGACAAGTACAACCTGCGGATGTTGACGGTAATCAATAGAGAAAACCAGCCGATTGGAGCCATCACGGTGGATGATGTCGTTTCTCGTCTGCTGAAGTAAGGAACGAAATCGTCAAAGATTCCATGTGGAACCTAGAAAACATGGCCGCGCGGTGGGCGGATTGGAACGAGAGAATGGATCGGCTCCGGGGGATCATCCGGCCGTTCCGTAAACGCATCGCGTTGTTTTTTGCGATCGTAGGCCCCGGCCTCATTGTTTCAAACGTGGACAACGATGCGGGCGGGATCTACACCTACGCGCAGTCCGGCGCGCAATTCGGCAATACCGTTCTTTGGACATTGATTCCGATGACCCTGGTGCTCTACGTTTCCCTGGAGATGTGTTCTCGTTTGGGAGCGTATACCGGCAAAGGTCTGTCCGACCTGATACGCGAGGAGTTCGGGTTTCGCGTAACGTTTTTTCTGATGGCTGTTGTTCTGGTCGTGAACCTTGGCAATGTGATGGCGGAGTTCACCGGGGTGTTCTGGGCCACGGACGTTCTGGGAATCAACAAGTTCGTATCGGTGCCGTTGGCGGCGGTCCTGGTGTGGGTATTGGTCGTTCACGGCTCGGCAAAGTGGGTGGAGAGGATTTTTCTTACCATCTGCATGGTGTATTTTTCTTATGTTATTTCCGCTTTCATGGCAAAACCGGAATGGCTGATCGCGCTGTTGCACTTGCTCCCACCCCATTTGACGCGGTTCGTGCCAAGCATCAAGCCATTCGTGCAGGTACCGACGTTCAATGCCGCGTATGCGGTGATTATCGCCGGGCTGGTAGGCACGACCATCGCGCCGTGGCAGCATTTTTATCTGCAGGCCGCGGTCGTGGAAAAGCGCGTAGGCCCCCGCCAGTACGGACACACCCGGAATGACGTTTTGGTGGGAAGCATCAGCTGCATGGTGATCGTGTTTTTCATTATTGTCTGCACCGCAGCGACACTCTATGTGAATGGCATCCACCATATCGACAACGCGGGGACCGCGGCGCTGGCCTTGAAGCCACTGGCAGGAAAAGGTGCAAGCGTACTGTTTGCGATCGGCCTTTTGAATGCATCCATCTTCGCCGCGTCGATTCTGCCGCTTTCGACATCCTACGTCATCTGCGAGGCCCTGGGGTTCGAGTCCGGGCTGGACCGAAAATTCGGCGAAGCGAAGATTTTCTACGGACTCTATACGGCGCTGATCGTAGCCGGCGCGGGGCTGGTGCTGTTCTTGGGCGCGCATGCCAACACCATCCTGTTGTGGTCGCAGGTGTTGAACGGATTTCTGCTGCCGGTGGTATTGATTTTCATCCTGATCCTGGTCAACCGGCGCGATCTGGTCGGAGACAAGGTCAACTCGCGAACCTTCAATTGGGTAGCATGGATTTCCACGCTCGCCTTGATCTTGCTTACCTTGGTTGTGGCCTATACGTCGATCCGCGAGCTATTTCATTGAATGCGGAGTTGAAGCGGCAATCGTGGATTCACTCATGGGACACCAAGCAGGTAAATCGTTGCACACCCTTTGCGGCGTATGATAACTTTGCGGCGTAAAGGAAGAGCCTGCTGAGAAACCTGTGCTGGACGCCAAGCTAAACAAGAACCTCCGTGTCGCCTCTTCGCACCCGCTCGGGGCGATGACCGCCGAAGAAGCCTACCTGTGGGAAAAGCTGGACCTGGCGCGGCTGCCGAGGCACGTCGCCGTGATCATGGACGGCAACGGGCGGTGGGCGCAGAAGCGGCACCTGCCGCGGATCGCGGGGCACCGCTCCGGAACGCAGTCTGCGCGGACGACGATCGAAACCTGCGCTCGGCTGAAAATTGAAGTGCTGACGCTTTATGCCTTTTCTGTGGAAAACTGGCGGCGGCCCAAGACTGAAATCGATTTCCTGATGGCGCTTCTTCGCGAATACCTTCGCCAGGAGATGCCGCTGATCCAGAAAAACGAGATTCGCATGCGGTTCCTCGGCCGTCTGGACGAACTCCCTGCCGGCGTGCAGAAAGACGTGCGCGAGGCCATGCATAAAACGGCAGGGAATCAGGGCATGGTTCTGAGTGTGGCGCTGAACTATGGCGGGCGCGCGGAGATCGTCGATGCCATGAACGCGATTCTCTCCGAACGCAACGGACACGGAACATCGGCCAAGGTCACCGAGGAGCAGCTTTCGCGGCACTTGTACACGGAAGGCT
>JBGQDD010000407.1:0-3531 GCA_041495665.1 Candidatus Acidiferrum sp. | reverse complement strand
TGGCCGGTAGCCCATTTTCTTCGCCACTTCTTCAATGCGTTTCTTCGTGGCCGGCGCGATGTACCGCGCCAGCGGCGCATTGTTCAGCACGATCGAAACCGTGGCGGGAGAGAAGCCGCTGGACTTCGCGACATCCCTCATCGTGATGGTCTGGTTCTCTCCGCTTTGCCGTTTCACCGGGATGAGCGCCTCCGCAGGCGTGGCCATCATCCTTCTAGAGTCGCTCATAATGCAATGGGCTCTTCGGAAACGGACGCGTCATTCCGGAGGTACCTCAAATGAGAGTTGTTCGCGGAATCCGCGCGTCTTCCATACCCCGAAGGCAATCCCCGTGATCATCCAGATGGCGCCGATGATCTGGGCCGTGTGGTCGAGGCTTAACCACAAGCCAAAGCAGATCAGGAAACCCAGAATTGGCGGGATCAGATTGCCCAATTGTTTTTGCGGACTTCGAACGTAATAGCGCAGCAAGGCCGCTAGATTCACACCCATGAAGGCAATCAAGGCGCCGAAATTCAAAAGGTTCAATCCTCGCTCGTAGGTGAGAAAGAACGAACCGACAAGAACGATTGCGCCCACGAAGAGAACGCTGTTTCGCGGAATGTGATGTTTAGGATCAACTGCACCGAAGAAAGACTTGGGAAGGGCATTGCTTCGGCCCATTCCGTAGAGCAGGCGTGCAGCGCCAAGCTGCGCGCCCAGGCCGGAGCCAAAATTTGCGACAATCAGCGTAATCCCCACAATCTTAAAAAGCGGCATCCACGTGCGCGCCGCCACGAAGACGTAAGCCGTATCCGGATTCTGAAATGGTTCCGAGGCCGGCCAAATCAGTTGTGCGATATAAACTTCCACGGCGGAGAGCAGTCCGATCACCACACAGGTCAGCACCGTGGCCAGCATGATGTTTCGCCGCGGATTCTCGGCCTCTTCGGAGAGCGTGGAGATACCATCGAAGCCGATGTACGTCAGGACGGCGATGGAGGTGCATCCGAAGAGCCGCGAATAAGTGAAAGTTTGCGGATCGTAGAACGGGCGCGTGAAAAAGATTGGGTCGGTGTGCGGGTGGCCAAGAATGTAGCGAGCCGCCGCGACGAATACGATTACGATCACCGCGCTCATCGCTGCGGCCATGGTCGCGTTCACTCGCGCAGACGTTTTGACGCCGCGTATATTCAGCAGCGTAAAAACCCCCGCGAAGAAAATCTGCCATCCCCATACGGGAAGGCCGGGAGCAAAGTCGTGGGCTTGCTGCGCGCACCAGATCGTGCAGATGAGCGGATTGAGCATGTAGTCCATCACCATGCTCCAGCCCGTGACGTAACCCGCGGCCGGGTGGATTTCTTGTGCCACGTAAGTGAATGCGGAACCGGCGCTGGGATAGGCCCGCGCCATGCGGCCGTAGCTGATCCCCGTGAAAAGCATGCCCACCATGGCTATGAGAATGGCGGTGACCACATGGCCGTGACCGCGATTGCTGAGCGCGCCGAAGGAAGACATCGGGGCGACGGGTTGGATCACGATTACACCGTAGAGGATTAGATCCCAGAGCGTAAGAGTCCGCCGCAGACGTGGCCCGGAACTCGCAGTAGCTTCGTCGCTCAAGTAATTCTCCTTTTCGCTGAGGAACTACGGTTCGAACCCGGCGTCACTGTAGCATGCGAGGCCGGCGAATTCCTGCAATCACGCTGCCCCGCGCCACTCTTCCATTCGTCTGTATTCAATCGTTTCAATGTTGACATTGTGCGCAATCTGGCTCCCTCGTGCAACTGCAAAAGTTTCCTCCGCGCTCCCGCTCATCCCGGTTGGATTCCTGCTGTCACATTTTGTCCTGCACTTTCGTACAGGTCGCGCCATCCACAGGACGGTATCTTTTGCCTCACGCGTCCCTCGAATCCCCGGCAACGCAGATGCTCCCTCCGTAGTCTAATGAAGTAGGCGCCCGGCCCGGAAAATAGAGGAAAGTTCGGCATACCCCATGGGCGAGGCTCCCCTCACAAACGGCCGCAGTAATCCCACGATCTTGCTGGCGCATGTCGGGGTTTTTCTATTTGTGGTCCTCGCTGCGTACTGGCTCCGCCGCATCACTCTTCAGCCCGATGCCATTCTTCAGGGCTATCTGCAGGTCGTCTGCGGCCTTCTCGCCTTTGTTTTCGCCGCCGTAACCCTCGTCCGTTTCCAGGGAACTCAGGACCGCATTTCACTGATTCTCGGCGCCGGATTTCTTCTTTCCGGTGCTGTCCTGACGGCCACCAGCGTTCTCTTTTTTCAATTTGTTCCGGACGCCCCTCTGCGCCTTCTTTGGGCGCCCGTTGCTTGGTGGCTTGGCCGCATGGTCTTGGCGCTTCTACTCGTCGTGGCGCTTCTAGTCGAGCGTTTCCTCCCGCGATCGCGTCATCCTCGCCGCGAAATCGCCGGCGCTCTCCTGACCGTGATCGCGCTGACCTACGTGCTTGCCGCGGCGCTTCGCGGTTTGCCGCCGGAAGTCTCCCGGCATCCCGGCGCTTTCTTCCCCAACCCGGAGCAGTTGCTGCCCGGCGCCATTTTCCTCGTGAGCCTCATCTGGTATCGCCGCCGCTTGTCCGCTGAAGATTCCGCTTTCGACCGCACCATCTATGCCGCCACCTGGCTGAATGTCGCCGCTCAACTTTCGGCCGCTCAATCCGCGCGCTTGCTCGACGCTCCCTTCCTTTTCGCCCAGGCGCTCATGGTGTTGGGCTACACCGTTGCGCTGGGTGGCGCGCTTCTCGATAACGCGCGGCTCTTCGAACAGGTTCGCCATCTTGCCGTCAGCGATCCGCTCACCGGCCTTGCCAACTACCGCCGCCTGCTCGATGTCCTTGAAAACGAGACGGAGCGCACCGATCGCACCGGCCGGCCCTTCTCCGTTTTGCTTCTCGATCTCGATGACTTGAAAAAAATAAACGATAGCCACGGCCATCTTGTCGGCAGCCGCGCCCTCTGCCGCCTCGCCGAGATTCTCCGCATTCACTGCCGCGCTGTCGATACCGCTGCGCGATACGGCGGCGACGAATTCGCCCTCGTTCTACCGGAGTCGCACGAAGACGAAGCACATCGAGTTGCGAATCGTATCCGCGAAGTTCTCGCCAACGATGGCGAACAGCCGCCCCTCTCTGCAAGTATCGGCATCTCCATCTACCGCGGCGATGGCGAGCGTATCGAAAAATTGCTCTCGGAAGCGGACCAGGATCTTTACGTGGAAAAGGCAAAGCGGGGAAAGCGCGCCGCCGCCGCGCCCGATCCCCGCCGCCGTAGCCCGAAATCCTAAACTGGTTAATATTACTTTATCGTTTGTCAGTTACTTCTATCTAATGGAATTGCCGTCGGCATCCACGACGTGCACCGTGCCGAGGTTCAGCTCGCGAATTCCGGCCTCCACTTTTGCGAGGTCCCCGACCACCACCCACACCAATCGATCCGGGTTGAGGAAGGACTTCCCCGCCGTCGTGAGATCGTTTGAGGTCAGCGCCCGCACCTTGGATGCATACGTCGAGTAGTAGTCGTCGGGCAAAC
>JBGQDD010000406.1:0-3538 GCA_041495665.1 Candidatus Acidiferrum sp. | reverse complement strand
CGCCCACTCGCACCGCGACTTGAAAAACGTCCGCCAGGTCCGTAGCGAACTCGAACGGGGCGGGCACAATCCGCCGATGTTCTTCCTCAAGTGCCTGAAGGACAACGACGCGCAACCATTCAAACGCGAAGAAATCAGCCGGCGTTCCTCAGGAAGTCGAACTGGCCAAGCGTGGATTCCTTTCGGTTCACTTGCCTGCGATGCGTGCGACGAGACGGTCAAGGGTCAGGAATTGCACTTCGACGCCGCTGTACTTTCGGGTGAAGGCAGGCCGGGCGTCGGGGGCCGTTACTAGCAACGTTGCCTTGGGATAAAGGCGGGCGAAGATTAGCAGGTTCGCCGGATTGAAATCTCGAGCGGACCATTTGCACTCGATGGCAGTTGGGTTTTTCCCGCGCGGCGCCCAGATCAAGTCCACTTCGTGACCTTGCTTGTCCCGCCAGTAACGCAGGCCGGCGGTCTGAAGATGCGCGGTGAGTTCGTTGAGGACGTAGTGTTCCCAGAGTTGGCCCAGGTCGTCGGGCCGCAGGCTGGTCCAGCCCCGATGGGCGCAGACGAAGCCGGTGTCGAAGCCATAGACTTTGGGGGCGGCGATGATTTCATTGCTGCGGCGGGAACTGAACGGCCGAAGCACCAGGGCTACGGAGGTGGCTTCGAGGACGGCGAGATAGTTCGTGATGGTGGTGCGGCTGACTTCGCACGGTGCGGCGAATTTATTCGCCTCGAAAATGCCGCCACTCTGGGCCATGAGCAGTTCCACGAATCGCTGGAAGGAAGCGCGGCGCTCCAGGCGGAAGAGTTCCTGGATGTCCTTGGCCCAGTAGGCATCCATCCATTCCTGGAAATCGCGCTCGGGCGGTTCCGGCGAAAGAAAAAAGGGTGGGAGGCCGCCATGCAGCAGGCGATGCGGGAGATCGGTGTCGCCAAAGTCGGCTAGATCCGCCTCGATCATCGGGGTGAGCCACAGTTCCGTCTTGCGTCCGGTGAGCGTGTCGCGAAAACGGCTACTCGCGCCGAGCGTCGAGGAGCCGGTGGCCAGGATGCGAACGGTGGGAAAATGGTCGGCGGCGATCTTGAGCAATTCGGAGGGATTGGGCAGGCGATGCACTTCGTCGAGGACAACCCGTTTGCCGCGCAGCCCGTGCAGAAAGGCTTCCGGGTCTTCCATCGCCCGCCGGACGCGCGGCAGCTCGCAGTCGAAGTACTCAATGGCCGCGAGGGACTGGGCCAGCCAGGTCTTGCCCGCGCGGCGAACACCCCGCAACCAGAGGATGGAGCGGCGGCGCCACTGCTGCTCAATGCGTTCGACCCAAAAGCGCCGCTTTACCATAGGTCATCATAATGACGTTTGGTATGACTAAACGCAAGTCTGCTTTCGTTTGATTTTTAGGCTAGGATTCAAAAAACTACTGCCAGAAGAAATGGGGTCATATCTTTACCTTTGACTTTCATTCTTCCGCCGCCAACTGACTCTACGTGCGAACATCGAAAGTAAAGATTTGCCTTTCACACCTCGTTTGGAGGACGACGACGCGCGCTGCCTGAACTCATCCGTGACGAAGGACGGGTTGACGGTTTCGCCGACGCGATGCTAGACTTCCGACCATGAGCACTATTGATGAAATTGAAGCCGCTATTGATTCTCTCCCGTCGGAGCAGAAGCAGGAACTTTTTCTTTTTCTCGCCGCCCGATTGCGCGGCGCGGGGCAGCTTCCACCACCGCGCGAGTTCAGCCGGGAACAAATCGAAGCCTGGATTGCCGATGACGAGGAGGGGATGCGGCGTTTCCGGGCGGTACGGTGAGACTGTTCAAGCACTGTGTCAGACTTGCCTTAGTTGACTAACTTTCTCTCCTTCTCTCACTGCTCAAATCCTTTCGCATTGGCTTTGCAGACATCGAACTTAGCAACGTTTAGATAAGTTCATCCTAACCGCACTTCCGGCGTGCGCTCGCGGTGCACTACTACCCAGTCGCCGTTTTCCTCCAGCGCTTCTTTGCCGAGATCGAGGATAAGCATTGGACGAGGAAAAGGGTGGCTACTTTTCGTCCCGCTTTTCATCTGTTTATCTCAATCGGCGGGCGCGGACTCACAGGGTCCTTCGACATCCATGAGATTCGCGGCGGCGACGACTGGCAGCACCTCATCCATCAAGGCTTAGCCAATGCGCGCTTTTCCCTCGCCTTCATCTTGCGCTTGTCGTTTTCTGCAGATGTGGATATGATTCAAACATGAGCGCGATGGAGCTTCTTCGACAATTCAAAGCATTATCCGCCCGCGAGCGGAAAAAATTCGTCCTGACCGTTCTGACGCTGGTGGACGACGCCCCGGCACGTCTTGAAAAACCAGCCCGCCGCGTGAAATGGCCTGACGTGGAGGCGCGAGCCAAACGCATCTTCGGTGACCGCGTGCTGCCGAATCTCATCCTGTTGGAGCGCGAGGAAGCCGCGTTCTAAAAGGGATGAACCATTACGCGGACAGCAGCTTTCTGGTTTCGTGCTACGTCGTGGACGCGAATACCGCGCAGGCCAAGGCGTGGCTGTCTCGCACCGGCGCACCGCTCATTTTCACGGCGTTGCATGCTTTGGAGGTGCGAAATGCTTTTGAGCTTGGCGTCTTTCGCGGTTTAATCTCGGCCGCCGATGCCGCCGCAACGTGGGCGAATCTCGAAAAGGATTTGCGCAGCGGACGATTGACAAAGACGGCGGTGAACTGGCCGGTGGCTTTCCGCATCGCTGCGCGCTTGAGCGAAGGGCACTCGGCGGTCACCGGAACGCGCAGCCTCGACATTCTCCATATTGCCGCGGCGAAGACGTTGCGTGCGGCGGAGCTGGTGTCGTTCGACACTCGCCAGCGAACGCTGGCCGCAGCGGTAGGTTTGAGCACGTCACCTTAAGTTTCTTCAGCGGCCGTTGGAAATGCGCGGTTCTTACGATTCTACCGACAAATCTGCGGTGTCAACTTGCCTCAGTTGACTCACTTTCATTCCTTCTTGCGCGGCTCATTTTTTTTCGCTTCGATTTCGCAAACGTCGATTCTAGCAACGTGTAGATAAGTTCATCCCAATCGCACTTCCGGTGTGCGCTCGCGGTGGACGACTACCCAGTCGCCATTTTTTTCCAGCGCTTCTTTGCCGAGATCGAGTATGAGATTTTGTGCCTCGGACCAATTTTGATTGTGAAGCAGCTTTCCCAATTCGTCATCGGCACGTTGAAACAGCGCTTTCATCCATTGGTAACTTTTACTTTGTGGTGACAGCGCCATCTTTTCGGCGTAACCGGCGATGGCGGCGGCGAGCGCTGGCAACATGCCCATGAGTACAATTAAGCTACTTGGTTTTACTCGCCGCAGAGACTTTAGGCCTTTTTCTCGCCGCAAACTTTGGACTTTTCCCGCATTCCTGTGGACGCTTTTCCGCGGCGCGTGTTATGATCGGCGCGTGGCTTTAGGACTGCGGGATCCCTCGTCGCTTTCGGCCAATCTGGACTGGACACATGCTGTGAGCGCGCCCATTTCTCACCAAGAAAAAGACCACTTGT
>JBGQDD010000405.1:0-3546 GCA_041495665.1 Candidatus Acidiferrum sp. | reverse complement strand
GTTACAACTTTCGCGATTTGCTGGCCCTCGAACCGCTCACGGCGGACGAACTCGGCTTTCTCCTTGATCAAAGCAAATCATTTCAGGAAATTCAGAAACATCCGCTGAAAAAACTGGCGACGCTGCGCGGGAAGACGGTGGCACTGGCGTTTTTCGAAACCTCGACGCGCACGCGCATCAGCTTTGGAGCGGCCGCGTCGCGGCTCGGCGCGGACACCATGAATCTGCAGGCGGAGGCGTCCAGCTTGAAAAAGGGCGAGACGCTGTTGGACACGGTTTTCAATCTGAACGCGATGAAACCGGATTGCCTGGTGATGCGGCATGCGGCCTCGGGCGCGACGGATTACGTGGCGCGGCATTTGGACATTCCGGTGGTGAACGCGGGCGACGGCACACACGAGCATCCTTCGCAGGGACTGCTGGATGCGCTGACGATTCGCGACCGGCTGGGGACGATCAAAAATTTGAACGTGACGATTCTGGGCGACATTCTGCACAGCCGCGTGGCGCGTTCGAACATTCATCTGCTGGGAAAATTCGGCTGCCGCTTTACGCTGTGCGGGCCGGCGATGTGGGTACCGCGAGAACTGGAAAAAATCGCGCCGGGCACGGCGATTCGCTGCGTCTACCGGATCGAAGAGGCGCTGGAAGGCGCGCACGTCATTATGATGCTGCGCGTGCAGACGGAACGGCTGAATGATCCGCCCCTTTCCGCCAACGATTACGTATTGCTGTACCAACTCAACGCGGAGCGGCTGCGTCGCGCCAACCCGGACGCCATCGTTCTGCATCCCGGGCCGATAAACCGCGGGATCGAGATTACGCCGGAGGTCGCGGACGGGCCGCAGTCGTGCGTGCTGGAGCAGGTCACCAACGGCGTGGCAGTTCGAATGGCTATCCTCTATTTGTTGATCAGCGGCACGACGGAGACAGACACTCATCCGGCGCTGGAAGCGAAACCGAAGGAATCTGCCAATGCTTCTGATTAAGAACGGGCGCGTGATCGACCCGGCGTCGAAGACGGACGCAACTCTCGACGTTCTGCTGGATGGGGAGAAGATCAAAGAAGCGGGGCCGGCGGGAAAGGTTGCGGCGCCGCAGGGGACGGAGATTTTTGACGCGAGCGGCTTGATCGTCGCGCCGGGATTTATTGATATTCATGCGCACTTGCGCGAACCGGGGCAGGAATCTTCCGAAACGATCGAGACGGGGGCGCGGGCAGCGGCGCGCGGCGGGTTCACGGCGGTTTGCTGCATGCCGAATACGCGGCCGGTGAACGACAATGCTTCCGTCACGCGGTTTATTCTCGATCGAGCGAAAGTTGCCGGCAGCGTTCGCGTGTGGCCGATTGGCGCGGCGTCGGTGGGGAGCAAAGGCGAAGCGATTGCGGAAATTGCGGGGATGAAAGAAGCGGGGATCGTCGGCGTTTCGGATGATGGAAAACCGATCGCCACGGCGAAGCTGGCGCGGCAGGTGATGGATTATTGCCGGTCGCTGGATCTACCAGTAATTGAGCATTCGGAGGATGTTTCGTTGGCTGCCGGGGCGGTGATGCGCGAGGGAGTGACTTCGACGCGGCTGGGTTTGCGCGGGATGCCGGCGGCGGCGGAGTCGGTTTGCGTGGCGCGCGATGTGCAACTAGCAGAGTTGACCGGGGCGAGGCTGCATGTGGCGCATCTTTCCGCGAAAGCGTCACTCGAGCAGGTTCGCTGGGCCAAATCGAGCGGGTTGCGGGTCACCTGCGAAGTCACGCCGCACCATTTCACGCTGATTGATGAGGACGTGCAGTACGATTCGCGGTTCAAGATGAATCCGCCGCTGGCGGCACGGGAGGACCGCGAAGCGCTGCTGGCTGGATTGGCGGACGGAGCGGTGGAAGCGATTGCGACGGATCATGCTCCGCACGAGCCTGCTTTGAAAGATGTGGAATTCGATCGAGCACCATTTGGCATTCTTGGTTTCGAGACCGCGCTGGCGCTAGCGCTGGAACAATTGGTACAGAGCGGAAGGCTTTCGCTGATGCGCATGGTCGAGCTTTTCACGGCGGGTCCGGCGCGCGTGCTGGGCATCGAACGAAAGATCGCGGCGGGCCAGCCAGCCGACCTGACAATTTTCTCAACCGAGCACGCGTGGACGTACATCGTTAAGGAATCTCCGAGCAAGTCCCGCAATTCCCCCTTCGACGGGCGCACATTCAAAGGGGCGGCTGTCGCCACCATCGTTGGCGGTCGCGTCGTTTATAAACGATAAGAAATGAAACGCAGAGACGCAGAGAGCGCAGAGAGCGGCACTGCCAAGTGCAGATGGTCGCGGCGAATTCTCAGTGGGCGGCGGGTTCGGCGGCAGGGTGCATGCCGTGCTGGGGGACTTCGTGGATGCCGCGGGCGGGGGGCTCGATGCGCTGGCGATAGAAATGATCGAGCGGCACGCGGCCTTTGCCGATGGGGTAGCTATTTTCGATCGCTTTCGTGACGTAGGCTTTGGCGAGTGTGGCGGCTTCGAGCAATCCGCGGCCTGCGGCCAACTGCGCGGTTAGCGCCGAAGCAAAGGTACAACCGGTGCCGTGCAAGTTGTCCTCGTTCGTCTTTTCTCCTGCCAGCGTCACCATCTCCGCGCCATCGAAGAGGACGTCCACGGCGCGCTCCATGTGGCCGCCCTTGACGATCACCGCGCGCGCGCCCATCTCGACGAGCTTACGTGCGGCCGCTTCCATGTCCGCCACATCTTTGATGGTCAGCCCAGTTAGAACTTCAGCCTCCGGCACATTCGGCGTGATGACGCTCGCGCGCTTCAGCAGTTCCGCCGCGACAAAGTTGATTCCTCCCGCATCGAGGAGCTCGGCGCCGCTCGAGGACTTCATCACGGGGTCGAGTACCACGTGCGCAAACTGGTGCGCGTCGAGGAATTCACCAACGACAACTGCGTTGCCGCGATTTCCGAGCATTCCTATCTTTACCGCCGCGATATCACAATCCTTCGACAGAGCATCAAGCTGCGCGCGCAGTTCCGCGCTGGGTGTGTTATGCACCGTCTCGACGCCCTGCGTGTTCTGTACCGTCAGCGAGGTGATTGCGGCGACGCCGTAGCAGCCGTGGGCGGCAAATGTTTTCAAATCAGCGGCGGTGCCCGCGCCGCAGGAAGGGTCGAAACCCGCGATGGTCAGCAGAATGGGCGGCGCGGAATGACTATGTCCGTTCGTACTCATCGTTTTTTCTTAGTCAAAGAATGAAAATAGCCGGTCGCGTCAGAGAGACGCACCGGCACTTGCGAATGTACTCGCGCTGTTTCTCAGGTGCAAGAAAAAACTTGATGAATCGCCATCTTCTCCAAGGACCACTTCGCTGGGACGATGGGCGTCAAGGGATGAGGAAGGAGTGTGCACTTCACGATGCAACTCCAAGTTGCATCGTGCTAGTGTCCTGAGTCTGAAATACGTTTACAAAAGCGGGCGACGCTGGCGAGGATTTCGTCGGCCGTTTTGGTCCAAACGAACGGTTTGGGCCGGTGGTTGGTGATTTCGATATAGCGGCGGATGGCCTCTTCCAG
>JBGQDD010000404.1:0-3547 GCA_041495665.1 Candidatus Acidiferrum sp. | reverse complement strand
TGCCGGCGTAGCTCAGTGGTAGAGCGAGGGTCTCATAATCCCTAGGCCGTGGGTTCGATTCCCCCCGCCGGCACCAATCTTTGAACTCCTTATCGATCCGGATCCGAGGTCGTGATCAAGCCCTTGAGCCACTGATCTCCTTTCACGGCAATACTGCCTATAATCAACCCTGCGAGGAAACTATTCATGAGTACCCTCGTCCGTATCCCGCCAAAATAGCCTTGCCGCGTTTCCGCGTCAACCGGCACGACCCCGCAAATTGTTCGACTCGCCTCATATCCAGCTGCAAGCTGGAGGGGTTCAGAGGTACTATGCTCAACTCGCATCCCGACGCATGAAATGCTCGAACAGACCCTGAAAAGGCGCCGTGAGAGGCAGTCTGCATGAAACTATCGGCTGGAGCTGAGGAACAGAAGCATGAATGATCGCGCGGAAGCTTCCAGTATTCTGCGTGGATCTGCGGCCACCGTATTCGTAAACTCCGTGGCCGGCGGAGGCCGGGCACGCGTTTACCTGGCACAAATCCACGAGCTATTCGAATCGTTCTGCGTTCATGCGCAATTTGTAATGACGAGCAGTGCGGCGGAACTCGAGTCCTCCGCACAAATTGCCATTTCGCAAGGACGGCGTGCACTATTTGCGATGGGTGGGGACGGAACGTTTCAGGCGTTAGCGAATGCGGCGTTAGGGGCCAACGTGCTCCTGGGTATCCTCCCCGTCGGAGGGGGAAATGATTTTGCTGCCGCGCTTGGGTTGCCAGACGATCCCGTAAAAGCGGTGGAGGCCATCCTGCGGGGCATTCCGCGCTTTGTGGATCTAGTGAGAGTACGTACAGCCGAGGGGCGAACGCGTTTGTATGCAGGAGGAGGGGGTATCGGACTTGACGCCGAGGCAGCGCGCTACGCGAGTGGTGCGTACCGTTGGCTTCCCGGTCGATTGCGCTATATCGCTTCAGCGCTACGAGCACTGGTGGGGTACGTGCCCATCGAAGTTCGTATCGACTTTCCCGGGAGCGATCTCCTCTCGTGGGAAGCGAACGCGTTGCTGGCGGCGGTGTTGAATGCCCCGACCTATGGCGCCGGTCTGAAATTGGCGCCCGGCGCGACGCTTGACGACGGGTCGCTCCACGTTGTCCTGATCGAAGATATCGGCACACTCGAAGTATTGCGGCTACTGCCGCGGCTGATGGGGAGCGGCGAACTTCGAACTTCACGCGTGAAGCGCTGGCAGGCGCGCAGGGTGCGATTGACGACCCGCAAGCCCAACGTGTTCCATGGAGATGGCGAGATTCTCGGATCAACGCCGGTGGAAATCGAACTGGTGCATCGGGCGGTACAGGTCTTGGCGCCCGCACCGCGCTAGGGGATTCGCGTATCGCAGGCGGCGCCGCGCTACGGCGTATTTTTGTGGAACACTTTACGGCGGATATCCGGCCAGAACTCCTTCAGTTCGTTGGACAAGCCGTCGTACAAAATTAGAAAAGCAAAAGTGGTCGCGTTTCGCGAAGCAGTCCGATCTGCCGGCACATGGTAGATATTAGAGATTGCCGCCGCCGTCGCATTGCCGATCGATTCCGAGTAGTTGAAGCGATTGTGCCCCGAATCCGTCCGAGTGACAAAGAGCCGGTTAACCGCATGGTAGGCGCGGTGAGCAAAGCGCCCTTTTCCCAACTGGTAGTAGCGCGGATCTTCGTGGAGCAGGCTGGGGAAGATGGCCGTAGTCATGTAGGTGCCGATGCTATTGTCCGCAAAGGAGGCGCCATAACGCTTTCCGTAGGCGCCCCAACCTTGTCCCCACTCCTTTGGATCATTCTTTGCCTGGGCGATACCTGAGAGAGCGCCGTTGAACGGAAATGCAGCCCAATCGAAAACGCCGGCAGTCGCCAACCTGAATTTCTGGCCGGTTGTGAGCGGCGGAAGATCTTTGGCGTTCTCAACCGTCCCGTAGTTCGGCAGGACCTCGAAGATGCGATCGTTAACGGTTCCTGTTTCTTTCTCGAGCTTGCTCTTCCCAACCGTCTCGCCCTGCTTGTCTTTGTCCTTACCGTCCTTGCCGTCTTTCGCATCCGTTGCTTGCGGCTGCGCCAACGCAGGCGCAACAATGACCAAGAGTCCAATCAGAAGTGAAAGCGCGATACCACGCTGCATCCCATTTTGTCCGTTCATAGCTAACTCTAATTATCTCCCGGGTCCCGGGCATTCCAACAACAAATGGGATGATGCCGTTTCCACAATGCTAGGTCCCAACTTAGATTCGCTGCACGCGGAAAGGGTTCTACGCGCATCTCGCCAACAAGCAGAGATTTCGCCACGAATCACTGGTGGTTTCGACAACGGGTGAGCGCTTCCGGGCAGTTCACAAGCATAGCTCGCCGACTGGCAGGAAATTGAAGTCAGCTCTTTTTCTTGTCGATTTTGAGATTCAGAACGATGTCCTTGCGACTGTCGAAGCTGGAAACCGTGCGGGTTGAGGATTTGGTGCCTTCTTTTTCCGCATGAAGTTCGTAATCAGCATTAGGATCCAGGCCGCTGAAGCGGTAGCTGCCGGTGTCATCGGTGTAACTGCTTCGGACGGAATTGGTGCGCACATTTTTCAGAAAAACAACGCTGCCGGAAAGAGGGGTATCGGACTTGTCCGCCACCACGCCGCGGACCGTGCGGAGCTGAGCTTCGTGCTTCTTGTCCTGAGCCGCGCTGACAGCCGCAAACAGCAATAGCAGCACAGCCAGACCGCAAATGCGTCGCCGCGCGTTCATCCCTTGCCTCCTGCAGCCGGCTGCATCCGCAACACCATGCTTTCCGTGTTCCCGCCGGTTTTCGTGCCGATGGTGCGCGTCTGTTCCGCAAAACCTTTTGTGCGGACCACCAGCTCATAGTCTGAGCCCTGGGGCACACGGACTGCAAATTCGCCGCGGGAATTCGTGTAGCTCACCCAGCGGAATTTCTTCTCTCCCGCCCTCCGGATGCGGAGTTGCACGCCCGGAAACGAGAGGGCTTTGTCCGTAAAGATTGTTCCGTGAATCAAGAAATCATTTGCATGGCTGTATTTTTTCTTGGCCGGTTTGCCCGGCGTGGCGGCTGGCGCTTGCGGAGCGAGGACGGCACTGGGCGGAGGTGGAACAGGTTCTTGGGCCTTCCCAAATGCCGCGCTGGACGAAGCGACAAGCGCTGCCGTCCAGAGAATCGTAATCCACTGCTGGCGGTGCATTATGTTGCTCCTTGAAAGCTTAGATGGCAGCACGAGCACGGAAGGATGTCAGGCGGCGTGGGGCGTGCCTGTTACTCCTCGTCTTCTTCTTCGTCTTCCTCGTCATCATCATCATCGTCGTCGATGAGGTCTCCATTTTCGCCGGTCTTCGCTTCTTCTTCCTCGTCGTCATCGTCATCCAAATCGTCGGAAATGATGTTCAGATGCACGGGATGCGTTTGCGAAACCTCCATCTCGGACTCGCACTCGGGGCAACTCAAGATCTCGCCTTCTTCGACTTCGTCTTCATCGACATCGATTTCGGTGGAACATTTGGGGCAGCGGATCACGGCTCGATCCT
>JBGQDD010000403.1:0-3551 GCA_041495665.1 Candidatus Acidiferrum sp. | reverse complement strand
CCCGTTTAACGGCCTTAACCATTACTAGCCTCCGCATGAATGTTATATCGAATTCTTCGCGCCGACTGCAACCAAATGTTAAGGCAGTAGGGCCGCAAGTGAGTACGTATCTGCTCGGGATTCATCTTATCATGCAGCGGCACCAGCGCGGAGCGTTCAATGAAGCGATCTGAATCCTGGCTCCATTGCATCCGATCCAATCCCTCGGCCCCGGTTTTCTGCAGTTGGGCCGAGACCGGATCGCCCCGCAACGGCGTTTTCGGGCGCATCCGAACGCGCTCGGGGATGCGCTCGGTCATCGCCTCCCGCAGTAGCATTTTTTCAAAGAACCACGGGAAGGGTGGAATCGCCAGAAGATAATTCACAATCCGCAAGTCCAGGAACGGATACCGTACCTCTAGCGGATAGGGCGTCAATCCGGCGTTCTCCTGTTCGAACATTTGCGTCCATTGTGGCAGGGAAAGAGAGGCGTGGGCGTTCGGAACAATAGGATGCCTGCTGGGCATCACGGGATGCTCGCACAGTTCTTTCCATCGCGCCTTGAGTTTTGCGCGATCGAGGAATTCCCGGTTGAGCCACGGCGGAAAAACCGGCATGTCCGGATCCTTGCCGATGATTCTCTTCATCCGCGTGCGAATGCCGCGCCACGGAAAAGGTCTAATCCAAAAATAGTTTGCCATCTCCGTCAAAAGACGCCGCCATTCCCCGCTTCGCCGCAGGTCCGCCGCGTACGGCCACATTTGAAAGTCCAGCAGGTTGTCGACACCTTCCCCGGACAATAGAACCCGGCAATCCGCGGAAATGTTCCGGCAGGAGTCAAGAAAACCCGAAAACAGCGGATCTTCCACCGGTTCCGGCAAACTGAATTCAGGATTATCCCAGCCTTCAAAAAGCTGCGTTTGATCCGACGCCATGAGTTTAACCGGGAGGTGCAGAAACTCGCCTACTTCGCGCGCGTACTCGCCTTTCCGGTCAGGGATCAACGATTCGAAAATATGCGTGTAGCACCGAATGTCCGTGGTTTGACCACTTTTTGCGGACACCTCCTTGGCTACCGCCGCCACCGAGGACGAATCCAGCCCCCCGCTCAGCAGGAGTCCGACTCGGTCCAGGCGCAAGCGATCCGCGACCGCGGCTTGCAGGAGCGACTGGAAATTCTCGACGTACTCTTCGGGTTTCGAGTAGCGAATCCGCCCGTCGGTCGGTGGCGTCCAGTAGTGTCTGATCTTCAAACCTTCCGGCGAGATACTCAGGGAATGCGCGGGGGGCAGGCGTTGAACATCGCGAAAGCTCGTCGTGGCATTGTCATAATTCAGCCCAAACAGCAGAAAATCTCCAATCGCCGCTTCATTTAGTTCGCCTGACACCTCCGGGTGCGTTCGAACGCAGTTCAGCGTGTTGCTGAATAGAAAAAGATCTCCCCGTTGGATGTAATAGAACGGCTTGATACCGAAATGATCGCGCGCGCAAAACAATTGTTTGTTGCGTGCATCCCAGATGGCGAAGGAAAAATCGCCCCTTAGGTGTTCCACGCACGGCGTGCCCCAAGCGGCATACGCATGCAGAATGAGTTCAGAGTCAGGAGCGTTTAGCCGAACCACGCGGCCGGAGTGTCGCAGCTCGGCGATGAACTCCGCCCGGCCATCGAGCCGCGCGTCCGCGGCAATCCAAAACCGCCCATCGAGACTCGCAGGCTGGCGTTCGCCCATCGATTCGCGCGTGGTCCGCAGCATCGCATGACCCAACCCGATCGAACCATCCATCCAACACTCGCGGGAATCTGGGCCACGGTAAGAGAGAGAATCGACAAGGGACTGCAATAGCGCTCGCTCCATCGGCGCACCGTTCCGGTGGTAGATGCCGACGATGCCGCTCAATCTGCTTGCCTTTCTATTCGAGTGGCTGGCGCGTCGAATGCCGAAAAGGAATAGCCCTGCCGTCATTTTCGTCCAAGAAAACGGCATCCCCATTCCGCCCGGGCATACGCCCTGAAGCGGAGTTCTCCAACAACGAGCATTCCATTTCTACACTCTGCTTGGCTGGACCTCCATTGTACTGTCAGCTCTCTCCCGCGGCAACCGCGCGGTTATTGCGCGACGCCATCGTCTTTTGTCTTGCAACTCCGAAACGGTCTAGGCACAGTACCGGAGAATGATTCTGCGTCTCTCCAGCAACGCGCAGCGCGCCGTAATGGTTGCTGCTTCTTTCGCTGTCGCTTTAATCCTCTCTTATTTCAGCATCCGAAATGCGCTTGCTACCCACTACGCTGGTTTGCAAACGGCTGAAGCCTACGAGCGCGCCGCGCACCTGGAGCCCACTGACCCGCTCAACTGGTATCTCCTGGGCCGCTATTGGCAGTACAACCTCGAGGATCCCAACGCCGCGCGCGCCATTCGTTCCTACCTTTCTGCGCTGTCGTTGAATCCGGCATCGTCGGAAACCTGGCTGGATCTTGCCACCGCCTACGAATCAGAAGCCAATCTCATTGCGGCGCGTGACGCTTTTCTGCACGCCAAGAAGGTCTATCCTCTTTCCGCCGACGTGTCTTGGCGATACGGCAATTTCCTGTTGCGGCAGGGAGAGCTTGGGCCGGCCTTCACCGAAATGCGCCTTGCCGTCGTGGCTGACCCCAAGCGCGCCGCGGAGGCGTTCTCCCGCTCCCTCCGCGCCGGATCCAGCATCGAAACCACCCTCGATCGTGTTTTGCCACCCATAACCGAGGCTTACGTCGATGTGATTTGGGACCAGACGACAGACGGTCACACCGGGAATGCCCTCAAAGTGTGGGACCGGCTCGCTTCCCTTCATCCCCGCTTTCCCTTACACGATTCTTTCTCGCTTGTCGGTGCTTTGAGGATGGAAAGA
The DNA here is from genome assembly GCA_041495665.1 of Candidatus Acidiferrum sp. GTDB lineage: Bacteria > Acidobacteriota > Terriglobia > Acidiferrales > UBA7541 > Acidiferrum. The sequence goes on along the minus strand of JBGQDD010000403.1, from coordinate 686 downwards.
CGCATAGCGGAAGCCAACCGGGTCTGGGACCAGGCGGTCCTTTTTGCGGGTCTGGCGGATCTGCAAAGCCCGCCAGGCTCGGTTTTGTGGGACGGCGGATTCGAATCAAATGTTTCCGCAGGTGGTTTTTCCTGGCTTTTTCCGGAGGGATTCCGCGGTGTGCAAATTGGCATGGATACCCAGGAGAAACACTCCGGCAATCGTTCCTTGCGGCTGATATTTAATGGAAAGTCCAACACCAATTTCACGGGCGTCTGCCACTACGTTCCCGTGCAGCCTTCCACCGGCTATCGTTTCTCGGCGTGGGTCAGGACCAGAGCCCTCACCTCGGACCAGGGCATCCGCTTCCAGTTGCACTCGCTCGGAACGCAGGACACTTCCACTGTTGTCACACCGGATGTTCACGGGACTGCGCCTTGGACACGTATTGAATTGCCCTGGTCCTCGGCGAATGATGTTCGGGAATTGCAAGTTTGCTTGGTCCGTTTTCCTAGCCAGGAACCCGGGAACAAGATTCAGGGGACAGCCTGGGTAGATGACGTCGCCTTGGTTCCGGAACCCGCGGAGCGTCCCAAACCATGAGGTTGCTGCGCTTCGGCATTTGCGCTCTGGCCGTGTTTGCCGTTGCCGCGCACGGAGGTGTCGAGGATTGGGCGCGGGCCGTTTTTGAGACCGGCGCTGGATTG
>JBGQDD010000402.1:0-3555 GCA_041495665.1 Candidatus Acidiferrum sp. | reverse complement strand
CCTTTCTTTTTATATTCATGCAAATTGGTGGGGGGTGGGAGGGCATCTCTTTCGTCGCTACCCACTATTCACTATCCTACAACCCCTAACCCCTGTCTTTTCACATTCTTGCGCACTCTTTTGCACTCATCAAAATCTCAACTCTTTTCTTTTCATGGGATTGCGCACTCTTTGACAAAAACAACCGGGGGTGGGGTATCCCCCCTACCTCTCCGACAATGGCACTCGAGCCCATTTTTCGCAATTCGGCGCCAGTCCCTGGCAGCCAGGTAGGGCACGCCTTCCGAGACGAGCCGCTCTTCCTCAAGATCTCGAAATTGCGCACCGGTCGCTGGCGACGAGTCACCAATCGCGAGTCGCCAGTCACCTCCTCTGGTATCATGCTTTCTGGGACCCATGCGGCCTGAACGCATTCCTCTGTTTCCGCTGAACGTCGTCCTCCTTCCCGGCGCGGATCTTCCCCTGCATATTTTCGAGCCGCGTTACCGCGAAATGGTGAAAAACTGCTTGGAAGAAAAGTCCGAGTTCGGCATGCTTCTCTCCCTTCCCAAGGGAGTCGCCCGCGTAGGCTGCACCGCGGAAATCAAAGCGGTCGTGCAACGCTACGAAGACGGCCGGATGGACATTCTCACTGCCGGCCGCGCCCCGTTCCGCGTCGTCGAACTTTTCATGGAAGACCCGCTTCTTGCAGGCCACGTGGATTACTTGGAGGACCGCGAAACTCCTTCCAGTCCGCGCATCCAGCGCGAACTCGTGGAGCTTTTCGAAGCCTGTCACACTCTGATCTACGACGACTACCCAAAAAACCTGGAATTCGATGCGAGAGAGGACCTCTCTTATCTCGTTGCCGCCACGCTGCCGATGGACCTATTGTGGAAGCAGCAAATCCTCGAGCTTCGCTCCGAAGCCGACCGCCAGGAGCGTCTGGTAGCGTACCTTCGTGAGTGGGCCCCGCATCTACAGAAGTCAGGGGCCATGCGCCAGCGCGCCGGTGAAGACGGACACGGATTGAATTAGCTTGTGGCGAGCCGGCCCGGTCGGCTCGCGGAACGGGGCCCCATGACGGCAAGCACCTCGATGCAATCTTCAGCGCATTCCAAACCGCGCACCCTAGGCGAACTAAAGCGCATTCCCGATTTTGATCCGCGTGGCGCATCCCGCTCCGTGAAGGACGAGCTCCGCCGCAATCTGCTCCGTGCCATCGAAAAAGGCGAGACGCTCTTCCCCGGCGTGCATGGCTATGAAGACACCGTCGTCCCGCAAATCGTCAATGCCCTGCTCTCTCGCCACAATTTTATTCTTCTCGGCTTGCGCGGCCAGGCCAAGAGCCGTATTCTCCGCGGCCTCATCCATCTTCTTGATCAGGAAATGCCCGTCGTCGCGGGCTGCGAAATCAACGACGATCCCCTCAAACCCATCTGCCGTGGCTGCCGCGAAAGAATCGCCGCCGACGGCGACAATACCCCCATCTCATGGATGCCGCGCGAGAATCGCTTTGTCGAAAAGCTCGCCACCCCCGACGTAACCATGGCCGACATCATCGGCGATGTCGATCCGATTCGCGCCGCCCGCGGCGGCCGCGACCTTTCCGACGAACTCACCATCCACTACGGTCTTCTTCCGCGCGCCAATCGCGGCATCTTCGCCATCAACGAACTTCCCGACCTCGCCGGAAAAATTCAAGTCGGCCTCTTCAACATCATGCAGGAAGGCGACATCCAGATTAAGGGCTATCCCCTGCGCCTCCCGCTCGACGTCCTCCTCGTTTTCACCGCCAATCCCGAGGATTACACCGCGCGCGGAAAAATCATCACGCCGCTCAAAGACCGCATCGGCGCGGAAATTCGCACCCACTATCCCGCAACCGTCGAAGAAGGAATGACCATCACGGCGCAGGAAGCCTGGGTGGGCCGCGATTCTGGCAAGAAGATCGACGTCCCGCACTACCTCCGCCAAGTCGTCGAAGAAATTGCCTTCCAGGCTCGCGAGGACAAGCGCGTCGACCGCCGTTCCGGCGTCAGCCAGCGTCTTCCCATCACCACGCTCGAAAGCCTCGTCAGCAGCGCCGAGCAACGCGCCGCTCGCAACGGTGAAAAAAATGTCGTCGCCCGCGTCGCCGATGTCTACGCCGCTCTTCCCGCCATCACCGGCAAAATGGAGCTCGAATACGAAGGCGAACTCAAGGGCGCCGACACCATCGCTCGTGAACTGATCCGCACCGCCGTCGGCCGCGTCTTCAGCAAGCACTTCACCGATATCAACTTCCAGTCCGTCATCCAATGGTTTGAATTGGGCGGCGAACTAAAGCTTCCCGAACTCGCCACCACCACCGATCGCTATCAGCAGCTTTCTAAAATTCAAGGTGTAATGGAGCACGTCGGCCGCCTCGGCGTCCAGGATCGCAAGGACGCGGGCGCCGCTGCGGCCGCCGCCGAAATGATCCTCGAAGGCTTGTGGGCTCATCGTCGCATCGGCCGCAGCGAATAGCGCGGCTACTACGCCGAAAAACCCAAGCAACCGGATCAACGCGAGCGCGAAACTCCCGGCCGCCCCCCGCGCCGCCAATTCAACTAATGCCCACCACGCCCATTCCGGTCTGTAGGGCCCGCCTTCTGAGGCGGGCCGCTTCTCGCGTCGGATTAGCTAGCGAGGCGCAGCACCGCTGCGCCCCTGCTTGGCATGATCTGTGCCTCCGTGCAAACCCGCGCGTAACACGAGCAGCGCTGCGCTCCTCCAGCAGTCACCGGCCCGCCCCGAGCTTCTCGGGGTCACGAGTCACCAGTCACGTCTCTTTCAACTTTCAACTTTCGACTTTCAACTTCTTGGGGTCCCGCCCATGAAGTTCATCCGCTACGGCAAATACGTCGGCGAACCCGCCGACGCCGTCGACCTCGAAGAACTCATCAAACGCCTCGGCGATTTCTTTCTCCAAAGCGGCTTTGAATCCCAATTCTACGGCGTCTCCCAAATGGACCCCGAGCGTTCCATGGAAGCCCTGCGCGAAGCCATCCTCCGCGCTTTGCAACAAGGCGACTTGCTCCCCGAAAGCGCCATGAGCGACGAACTCCGCGAAATGCTCCAACATCCCGGAGCCCTGAACAGCCAGGCGGTCAAAGATCTCCTCGATAAAATCACCGAACGCCTTGCCAACGAAGGCTTCATCAATCCCCAGCAGCCGCCGCAGGTCACGCCGCCACCACAGACTTCCGCCCGCGGCCAACTCGGCCAGCCGCACGACCGCCAGCCCGAAGCGCGCTTCGAGATCACCGACAAGACCATCGATTTTCTTGGATTCAAAACGCTGCAGGACTTGCTAGGCTCGCTGGGCCGCAGCAGCTTCGGCCGTCACGACACCCGCGACCTCTCCACCGGCGTCGAATCCGGCGGCGTCTCCCGCCGCTACGAATTCGGCGACACCCTCAACATGGACATCAGCGCCACGCTCTTCAACGCTGTCCGCCGCGAAGGCGCCAAAGTTCCCATCGAGATGACCTACTCCGACCTCATGGTCCACCAATGCGAATATCAAAGCTCTTGCGCCACTGTAGTCCTTCT
>JBGQDD010000401.1:0-3559 GCA_041495665.1 Candidatus Acidiferrum sp. | reverse complement strand
GTCCCCGGGTTTTCCCGAACAGCTTCCCTGCCTAGCTCATCCCGGCAACAAAAAACCCGCGCACCGAAGAACCTCGGCGGCGGGCAAGTACCTCACACAAATGGACTTACCTTTAGCCGCCAGTGAACCCTCCCCACCCGACCGCTCGCGCCTTGGCCTGCGCCTCGCGCGAAATCATCAGGACACCCGGCCGATGGACCATATTCTGATCGCCGTGCCACCCGGACCAACTAGGGCCAGGTTCGAGATCGCTGCCCGCACTCATTGAGAGGAAATTCACTCCGTTAAGTGACTGCTCCGCAGTCACAGTTGCATTGATAAGCCGCGTTCTTCGCATTGTCAAGAAAAGAATGACTTTCGGAGTGATTTTTTTGTTCGAATGACTATTGGGAGGGTCGGTTGCGGTTTGGAAAGAGCATGTGACCCGGTTCTTCGCGGTTCCGGCGGCAGTCTTCCAGGTACAAGCTGAGATAGGTCTTCAAAACATAGTCGTGCTTCGAAAATCCCAGCTCCTGGGCCGCTCGATCGATCGCCGCAGCGGGCCCCTCCAGTTCCACAAATGTCCCTATGGGCGTTTCATCGAGTTCAATCAGTAGGCCCGTGGCCCAGGCTTTGGAAGCGGGCAGACGAAAGGTCGTGCGGTATTTTTCATAATGAAACCAGCCGCTCATCCCCAGTCCCTCGAAAATTCTGGTCAGATTCCCGGCCTCGGCGACCTCGACCTCAATCTCCTCGCGGACTTTGTATTGCCAGTCCGCTGCACTTTCCATCTCCGCGCCGGACGGCTGCGCGATGGGCTGCTTGAAGGTCAACACCACGCGCTGTTTCGGTCGCGTGTCCCTCGACTTCCCTCGACCCGCAGGCGTTTCCGTTCGAATGCGCAGCAATTGCCCATGCTTGGCGAGTCCACCCTGCGGCGTATCGAAAATGACATTTTCCTCACGAACTTTGGAAGTTCCGGGGCCGGCGGGGCGCGCTCCGATCCGCTTCAAGGCGCGATGAAACGCGGGCACGTCGCTGATCCTCAGCTTGATTTCAGTCTCTCTGGCCATTGGGTTTCTCACGCTCCGCCGCAGGCTGCTTTCTCCCGCCGCCGAGTTCCGATAGTATAGCGGACGCGCATGAACCCGGACGCCAACACCGCGACGCCAACGTCAGACCAGGAAATTTCAGCGAGTACAATTTTCAAGCCTCCGGTCGCCCGGCGAGAACCCGTGGAGCACATCTTGCATGGCGACCGCCGCGTCGACCATTACGCCTGGCTGCGTCACAAAGAAAACCCAGAGGTCAGAGCCTACTTGGAGGCCGAAAACGCCTATACCGATGCCTTTTTGAAGCCCACGGAACCATTCCAGGAGAAGCTCTATCAGGAAATGCTGGGACGCATCCTGCAAACGGACCTTTCCGTACCCTACCGGCTTCGCGGCTATAACTATTTCACGCGGACCGAAGAAGGAAAGCAGTACGCGCTTCATTGCCGGCGGCGCGACGCGGAAGGCGCGCCGGAAGAACTGTTGCTGGATCTCAATCTGCTTGCGGAAGGCCGTTCGTTTCTTGGACTGGGTTCCTTCCAGGTCAGCGAAGACAACCACCTGCTCGCCTATTCGACCGATACCACGGGTTTCCGCCAATACGTACTTCAAGTTAAAGACCTGCGCGCCGGGAGCACCCTCCCCGAGCGCATCGAGCGCGTCACCAGTGTCGCCTGGGCCTCCGACAATCGGACCCTGTTCTATACCGTGGAAGACGAAACGACGAAGCGCTCACACCGGCTCTATCGGCACGTTGTGGACTCCACCGAACCGGACTCGTTGCTCTACGAGGAGCCCGACGAGCGGTTTCGAATTCAAGTGGAACGTACCCGTAGCGGCGCTTTTCTGTTCTTGACTATCGCAAGTCATACGGCCAGCGAAGTCCGCTTCTTGCGCGCCGATCAGCCCGCCGGAGAATTTCAGCTCGTCGCTGGGCGCGAGGACAACCACGAATACTACGCGGATCATCATCCAGGTTCGCTGGCCGCGAAACATCCTGGTCCGCTTGCCGCGGAACATCCCGGGCCGGTGCCAAATGCGAGTGACGGTGCTTTTTACATTCGAACGAATTCCGGCGGGCGCACCTTCCGCCTGATGACCGCTCCGGTGACCGACCCTCGCCAAGAATTCTGGCGCGAGATCATTCCCAATCGCCCGGAGGTCATGCTGGCTGCCGCGGAGGTTTTCCAGACCCACCTGGTGCTATTCGAACGCGAGGGGGGCCTCCCTTATCTTCGCATTGTGGATCTTACCGCGGACGCCCCCAATGCTCTGGCATCGTCGCATCGCATTGAATTCGCCGAGCCTGCGTACAACGCTTCCATGGGTGAAAACCCGGAGTTTGGCGCGTCCCACGTGCGATTCCAGTATGAGTCGTTCGTAACTCCTCGCTCCATCTTTGACTACGACGTTGGCACGCGCGAACGAAGCCTTCGGAAGCAGCAACCGGTTCTCGGCGGCTACGATCCGTCGCAATACGTCAGCGAGCGTCTGCACGCCACCGCTTCCGACGGCACGCGCGTGCCTCTTTCCATCGTCCATCGCCGTGATACGCCGCGCGACGGCTCTGCTCCGCTTCTTCTCTATGGTTACGGCAGCTACGGGATCTCGGTGCCGGTCAATTTCAGTTCGAATCGGCTCAGCTTGCTGGACCGTGGCGTGATCTACGCCGTTGCTCACATCCGCGGAGGGGGCGAGCTTGGAAAGCCGTGGCACGACGCCGGCCGCATGAAGCAAAAACGCAACACGTTCACGGACTTCATCGCCGCGGCCGAACACCTCATTGAGCAACGCTACACGACGCCGGAAAAACTCGCCATCGAGGGAGGCAGCGCCGGCGGCCTGCTCATGGGCGCCGTGGCGAACATGCGCCCCGATCTTTTTCGCATGGTCATCAGCCATGTGCCCTTCGTCGACGTGTTGAACACCATGCTCGACGCTTCTCTGCCGCTGACCGTAGGAGAATACGAGGAATGGGGCAATCCGCGAATCGCGGAAGATTATTTCTACATGAAGTCGTATTGTCCGTACGACAATCTGGTGCGGCAGGCTTACCCTGCGATTTTAGAAAGAGCGGGGCTGAACGACAGCCAGGTAATGTACTGGGAACCGGCGAAATACGCCGCAAAAATGCGCACGAAAACCGATGCGAATCCGCTCCTGCTGAAAATTAACATGGGGGCGGGACACGGCGGCGCTTCCGGCCGCTATGATTATTTGCGAGAGATTGCCCTGGATTATGCTTTCTTCCTGACGCAACTGGGCATCAAGGAATGACGGAGTTGCCATCCCGGATTGTTCATGACGAGCTTCCCGCCTCCCCGACAGGAGTCGGGGTAAACGCCAGGCCGCCCTACAGGAACAGGATGAACATTGAGAACGGTGTCGCGAAAAGTGACGCTTGACGAATGAGCGAGCCTACATCACCGCTGATGCAGCAATATCACGCCATTAAGGCGCGCTACCCGCACGCCCTGCTGCTCTTCCGCTTGGGCGATTTCTACGAACTCTTCTACGAAGACGCGATC
>JBGQDD010000400.1:0-3560 GCA_041495665.1 Candidatus Acidiferrum sp. | reverse complement strand
ATCGGAAAAATCTCCATACGTAGCATGGCACAGTGGGAGGCAAAATTCGACTGGCCGTTGGACCAGTTTTTGCGTGGTCGCGTACACTGGCCGTTTTGGCGGCGTGGTATTTGGCGGAAAGGCAACGTCAAGGGCTTCCCACCCGCTTGCACTGAGCGCAGCGAATGTGTCCCGCCGCGGCGGGCAAAAGGGGTCGGCCACCCGCCCGATCTTTCTTATTGTCTGAACTTCGGACCTCATCCCAAAATTCAGAAGGCGATTTGGGAGCCAAACCGCCTTCCAACAATTCGGGCTAAACGAGTCTGACTGCTATCCCTTCACGAGCGGGCACTGATCCAACGACAACAGATTGTTATTCCAGTCTCCGTCAGCGTGAGTCCGCAAGTAGGCCGCTTTCCCTGCCGGACGAACTACTCCGACATCGGAACGCTTACCTGTGCGAGGGTCGAGCACGTAAAACGTGTTGGTTCCCGCGTCGATGCTCGCGATTACGCGTTCGCGCGTCCATTCCCACCCGGCCTGTGGATTCCCCAGGTGCGTGATGTGTTCGTGGGGACTCGCCGGGTGTGGTTTCGTGATGCAAGTCACTCTAACGTCTGCCATCTCGATTCTCCTTTTGCAAAACTCCTTGAATTTGGTCTTGCTGTAAACTACAGTGAGACGAGAGCGTATACTACCAATGAGCTACGCTCTCGTCACGATATACTATACGTTTTCGTCTATAGGACAGTCAAGTCCCCATGATAAATAATTTTTCCGAGCGACTTCGCACCGCACGTGAACTTCGTAAAATGAGCCAGTCCGAATTAGCCGAGAAGGCCGGCCTACAGCCGTCTGCTATCTCACATTTTGAAACCGGGCGAAGGTCGCCATCGTTTCAGAATCTCAAGGTGCTGTCCGATGCCTTGAAGGTGACAACGGACTATCTAATTGGGAGAACGGACGAGTTGAACGTTTCGGGGGCCGTTTCTCTCAAGCTCTTCCGGCATGCCGAAAAGATGTCCGGCGAAGATTTAGATACCCTAACTGAAATTGCCGAGATGATGGCGAAAAAGGGAGCACAAAAGAAAAAGGACTAGCCGATGTCACGCCGCGATTTCTGGCAGGCTGAATTCCGAGCCTCAGAGGTCATCGAAAAGCTAAAGATTTCGTGCCTGCCCATAGACCCGTTCTCTATCGCGGAGGGTGAGGGCATCGTGTGTGAAAAGGTTAATTCTATGTCGCCTGGGATTTCGGGGTGTTTGATGAAGGTCGGGGATAAATTCGGAATTTTCTACAGTGAGGTGTTTCCTAACGAGGGCTTTCTCAGATTCACGGTCGCTCACGAGCTCGGGCACTACTTCCTAAACGGACACCCTGGGCACATTTTCTCGGAGGGAAGAGTTCGGCACAACTCGGATAGCGGGTTTATGTCAGAAGATCGCTACGAGCGCGAAGCCGATACGTTCGCAGCTGCGCTGTTGATGCCAGAAAGACTCTTCAAGGCTGCCAGTGCTGGAATTAAGCCTGGGTTGAAGATTATCGAGCGATTAGCGGACTCGTGCGGTACTTCATTGACCGCGACAGGTATTCGTTATGCCCTTCTCAGCGACGACCCAATCACGGTTATTTGTTCCAAAGGCGATCGCGTTGAATTCGCATTCATGTCGCAGACTCTCAAGGAGAGACGGGATCTGACTTGGATTAAGAAGAACATGCGCTTGCCGGAAGGAACCGCCACAGCAGAGTTCAACAAGGATGCAAGCAAGGTGAAACAAGCAAGACGAGTGACCTCAAAATCCACCATGGACGCTTGGTTTGATTGCGGGGGCACTCTGGAAGTGGTGGAAGAAGTCGTTGGTCTAGGACACTATGGACGCACGCTTACAGTGCTTTGGGGAGAGTCGCTTCCCGAGCAGGACGAAGAAGAGGGAAGCGAAGAAAATGAAGCGGAAAACATGTTGCCCTCCGACCGATGGCGCCAGCCTCGGGAAGATTGACGAAATACCGTCCAGCGGATACCTAATCGTGTTTGAACGCATCAGCAGGCTGGTTGATCCAGAAATACGCAATTCGCCGGCAGGATGCCAGCGCTACAACGGCGCGGAGGAGGGCCGCGGTAGCTCGGGACAACTACACGAGGCAGAACTGGAAAAGCCGTAGCGCGGAAGTAAGATAGGGTTAGATTTCGATAAGTGCTTAGATCGCGCGTGGCGCGGCGAACCGCTGCGCCAGTTCCCGAATCTCCGCATTCTCGATCACGCGCCGCCGCAAATTCTCTCTGGTTGCCTGCAACATCGCGCGCCCCAGGTCGTCTCCTACCACATAGAGCGAGCGGAACGGCTTCAACAAGCGCAACGCGGGCCGCAGCACCCCATACAGTTTCGGCAAGCTCGCGGACGGCTGCGCATCTATAAAAGCCGGCCTCCAGCAGTCCGCTCCTGCCAGCTCCATCAATTCGTTCTCCGTTTTTCCCTTTACCTGCGACCAGAATGTGCGGCTTTCCGCCCGAGTTCCCTGGCCGCTGATATAGTGAAACGCGGCCCCCGGACTTTCCGCCGTCAACATCCTGGCGGCCGCGACCGCGTAATCGTGCGAAATCTTCACGAACTCCTCTTTGCTGACCTGCATCACCGAAACCCCCAGGCAAAACAGGCAGGCATCCACCGCCCGGAACGCCGCCGTCACCGCCGCATAATCCAGATAATTCGTGTGCACGAACTCCTGCAGCTTCGTCTCCGCCCGCCCCAGCGGCCTCCGCACGATCACGCGCACTTCTTTCACGACCGGCGTTTCCAGGCATGCCTGCAACACGGCGCCGCCCGCCGTTCCGCTCGCCCCAAACAACAATATTTTCATAGGATCATCCACGCATAAAACTACAGTGGCGGCGCCCACCGCGCAACTAGCCGCACCTCTTTTCTACCAGCTAATGGACGCAGTGCGTGGTCAACGCGCGAGCAGGAAAGTGACCTGCCAGCGGCAAGGGCGTTCTGTTGCCACGGGCGGGGAACGGGTGCGGGCTTTTCGCTTTTGAAGTGCGGCCGCGAGCGATGCAAATGCAATTCGCCGGCAGGATGCCAGCGCTACAAGGGCGCGGAGGAAGACGGGACTACGCAGGGACAACGACAAGAGGCAGGGCTTGGAAACGGTGGGAAGGAACAGAGGCGAAGCGAAGAGAGATCCTGCGACTGCAACCTGCGCCCGCCGAAATCAGGCGAGAAAGGCAAGTACGCGCTGGTTTCCGCTCCCTTCGCAACGGCACTCAGGGCAGGCAGGATGACGGACAGGCGGGGATCGGAGGCCGTCGCGGCGGGCGGGATGACGGGCAATGGGGAGTGTGTGCCACCCGCCATGATCCAACTCGGGGGTGTTGCGGGGTGTACTGGTCACATCGGAAAGGACACCAATCCCAGGCCAATCATTTCAAGACTCTCACGCACCCGCTATCAGAGAGTTGAACTTGGCAACAACCTGTTGGGTGCGCTGGCTGAAGACGACGTATTCGCCGGGCGAATGCGCTTGTAGTTCTTGGATCCTGGCCTCGGCGGTTTGCAAGTCTCGCACGACTTCGACCCATT
>JBGQDD010000399.1:0-3574 GCA_041495665.1 Candidatus Acidiferrum sp. | reverse complement strand
GACATTCATTCTATATAATACCATCCGAATTCCAGCACACTGTTGTGCCGAGGGGTTTCATGGCCAAGGCTGCGCCCGCTGCCGTCAAGAAAGAGATTGGAGAGCTTCGCGAGAAGCTGCGTTACCACGAATACCGGTATTACGTGCTCGATGATCCGGAGATTTCGGACGCGGCGTACGACCGGATGATGGAGCGATTGAGGGAGCTCGAGGTGGCGCATCCGGAACTGGTGACGCCGGATTCGCTGACGGTGCGCGTGGGTGGAGCGCCGAGAGAAGGATTTTCCACGGTGCGGCACGCGCGGGCGATGCTCAGCCTGGATAATGCGTTTTCTTACGATGCGTTGAGGGAATGGGACCGGCGGGTGCGGGAGGGAAGCGGGCAGGAAAAGATTGAGTACATTGCGGAGCACAAATTCGATGGGCTGAGTATCTCGCTGCAATATGAGGATGGCGTGCTGGCGCGCGGTGTTACGCGGGGAGACGGAACGACGGGCGAAGATGTGACGCCGAACGTGAAGACGATCCGGTCGATTCCGCTGCGGGTGGATGCGAGTGTGTTGAAGAAGAACAAGCTGCGTGCGGATTTTGAGGTGCGCGGCGAAATCATGATGACGCGGAAGGCGTTTGAAGCGCTGAACCGGCAGCAGGAAGAGACGGGCGGGAAAATCTTTGTGAACCCGCGGAACTCGGCGGCGGGCGCCGTGCGCGTGCTGGACCCGGCGATAACGGCGGCGCGGCGGCTGGATTTCTTTGCGTACTACTTGCTCGTGGATGGAAAAATGCCGTTTGCGAAACATTCGGAGTCCCTGCAGGCACTGAAGCAATTACACTTCCGCGCGTCGAATGACTGGAAGCTTTGCGCAGGAATCGAAGCGGTGACGGAGTATTGCGACGATTGGGACGCGAAGCGGGAGAAGCTGGCATACGAAATTGATGGCGTGGTGGTGAAGGTGAACTCCATTCCCATTCAAAATGAACTGGGTTACACGTCCAAGGCGCCGCGGTGGGCAATTGCTTACAAATATCCGGCGCGGCAGGAGACTACGGTGGTCAACGACATCATCGTGCAAGTGGGGCGCACGGGGACGCTGACGCCAGTGGCGGTGCTGGAGCCGGTGCAAGTAGGAGGCGTCACTGTCAGCCGTTCCACGCTCCACAACATGGATGAAATCGAGCGGCTGGGATTGCAGATCGGCGACACGGTGCTGATCGAACGTGCTGGGGAAGTGATCCCGCACGTGCTGAAAGTGGCGAAAGAAGGGAAGCAGAGGAAGCCGTTTCGCATGCCGAAGCATTGCCCGGAATGCGACAGTGCGATTCATCACGTCGAAGGGGAGGTGGCGTATCGCTGCGTGAATGCAGCGTGCCCGGCGAAGCGGAAAGAATCGATTCTGCACTTTGCGGGGCGGCACGCGATGAACATTGACGGGCTGGGCGACAAGATCGTGGACCAACTTGTGGACAAGGGTTTGGTGAAGGACGTTGCTGATCTTTATGCGCTCAAGGAAGACGAGGTGGCCGGGCTGGAGCGCATGGCGGAGAAATCCGCGCAGAACTTGCTGGAGGAAATCGAGGCCAGCAAGAAGAACAGCCTGGAGCGGCTGATTTACGCGCTGGGGATTCAATTTGTGGGTGAGCGTACGGGACAATTGCTGGCGGAGCATTTCTCTTCGCTGGAGGAATTGGCGGCGGCGGAGGAAGAGCAGCTTGTGGAAGTGCCGGAGGTTGGGCCAAAGGTTGCAGCCAGCATCGTGGAATTTTTCTCGGAGGCGGCCAATCGCCAGCTCATCAAAAAGCTGCACAAGGCGGGCGTGCATCCCACGGCGGAAAAACGCAAGGTCAAGAGCGACAAATTTGGAGGCAAGAGTTTCGTTTTCACGGGGGGCCTCGCGAACCGTTCACGCGAAGAGGCGGGCGAAATCGTCCAACAACACGGCGGGAAAGTTTCTGGCTCGGTGAGCAAAAAGACTGACTATGTCGTTGTTGGCACCGACCCCGGGTCGAAGCACGACAAAGCGAAAGAACTCGGTGTAACCATCCTCACGGAGGCAGAGTACGAGAAGCTGCTCGGCCTGAAGTAGTTTGCGCAGAGGGTGGCTGGAATCTCCGCGGTCCATACAGACGTTCTCGCGGTATAATAAGAATGGCGGGCGGGCCGGGTGATCGCTGGCTTGGTCATCGCAAGATGGCTGGGCGGGAGGAAAGTCCGGACACCGTCCTGAGGCACGCTCTTCACATTGTGGGGAGCGGAACTCTTGACAGGGCAACGCGCCTGGTAACGCCAGGGGGCGCATCGGGGAGCACAGGCTAAAGCCTGTGCCACTCGGAGCGCTACGGATAGTGCCACAGAGAATAGACCGCCGGCGGAGCGCAGCACGGTGGCATCGCGCAGGGAAACCTGCGGGACGTCTTCGAAACGCACGCATCGTTTGGCAAGGGTGAAAAGGTGGGGTAAGAGCCCACCGCTCCGGTGGTAACACCGGGGGCACGGAAAACCCCGCGTGGTGCAAGGCCAAATAGGAGGGGAGAGCCGGCCCGGCTCGATGAGTTAGCGTTCATGAAAATGAACGCGCTCCTTCCGCGGTGGCGCAAGCCATCGTGGATGAAAACCCTCGGGTAGGCTGCTGGAGTCACGGTGCGAACCGTGACCTAGAGGAATGATCGCCGCGTGCGCAGGCTGTTTTACGGTTTGCGTGCGGCACAGAATCCGGCTTACAGGCTCGTCCGCCAATTTCTTTGACTTCGGTACCCCTTTCAAAAGTGTTCCTTGATGGTCTCGGGAGTATAGGGAACGCATGACTCAATTCTAATGCGTGCCGCACTCCTGGAGCGCCTACGGTTTCAGCGACAGCTTCCAAGTTGCTGAGTGCGGGATTCCGTGTATTATCTGGGCAGACGTTGCGTCAGGAAGTCCGCCAGCGGCGATCTTTCCGAGACAAAACGGGGGAATCCAGTTTCCCAGGCCCGAGGAGAGCGCTCACGTGAGCCGGGGTAGTCTGCTACTCAGAATGGAATTGCGGAGCGATCCTGAGATGCTCTGCGTGGTGCGGCGCGCGTTGGGAGAGCTGGCGGCGAAGCTGGGCTTTTCCGAGCCGGAATGCCGCGCGGTGGTGCTCGCCGTGGACGAAGGGCTCACAAATATAATTCGCCATGCCTACGGCGGAAACGCCGAGCGGCCGATCGAGGCGTCGTTCCGCAGGATTCACGCGCGCTGTGATGGCAAGTCCGGAGATGCTCTTGAAATTGTGCTGGAAGATCGCGGTGCGGCGGTGAATCCGAAGAAGTTGTGCGGGCGGGCGCTCGAAGATATCCGGCCAGGGGGGCTGGGCCTGCACTTCATACGAGAGTGCATGGATACGGTAGAATTCAGCCGCAGAAACCGCAGGAATCAACTGCGGCTGGTGAAGATTTTGCATTTGCAGAAGCCCGGAAAGGCTCCTGAGGAGAACCCAGCTTGCAGATAGACGCGCGCCACTTGGACCAGATCACCATTTTTGACATTTCGGGAGACATCGATCTAGCGACTTCTCCGGAACTGCGGAAGGCGCTTTTGCGCGAGTTTCGCGAATTG
>JBGQDD010000398.1:0-3577 GCA_041495665.1 Candidatus Acidiferrum sp. | reverse complement strand
CGCGAATTGTTTCCAAACTACTTCATCTCCTGCACGAATCCCAGATTCACCGGCTGCGTCGGGATGGACTTGAATGACTTGCCCGCCAGGAGTTGCTGCTGGTAATCCACGCTTTTCTCCCATGTCACAAAGCTGACGCTCAGCGATACCTTGGCCGCCTGAATTGTTCGCGCAATGCTAATCGCGTCCTGCACGCTTCCGATCGCGCTGATGGGGCTGAAACCCGACATCGCAATGTCCATGCTGGCGTTGGCAATGTTGTACCCCATCTTAAACTTCTCGCCCCCGCTCATGCCTTCGGTTCCCAGCTTGGAATCCTCCAACCCCGGATAGCGAACGAATAGCCGGGTGTAGTTGTTGGCAAACCTCCGCGCCTGCGGACCCTCAACGGGTGTGAAGGAGGGCAGATAAATCGGGGATAGATAGATTTCCTGCTGGGCAAGTTTCAGCTTGAGCAGCCCTTTGTCGGTCTCAACTTTCTTGATATCGCTCAATGTCAAGTCGAGGGAATCGAACGCTTGTTGGCGCGTCGCAGAAGGTTCCACAACCATATCTCCCAGGCCGTCTTCTCCTGCCAACTTGCTTGGCGGCGCGGGTTTCCCTTTTTTGTCATACGACGAAAGGGAGATCAAACGCAGCCGGTCTCGGCTCAACTCGCACTTCACCGCTTGACCCTGCTTATGGCCGCGCATTTCGGCATAAGACGAAACCGGCAGGCCCTGGCTGGCGACTACATCAAAACTCTTGATTGCCGAATGGCCGTCGTTCGCTTGAAAAAAGACAGGTCCCATCAGCTCGTTGGCTTCCGCTCCGAGGGGGAAGAGAGCCAGGGCGATCTGAAGATGCTCGCTGGCCCGCGACAGTTGCTGCTGCGCGTAAGCAAAAGGAATGGCGAAGCCGCCGGTTCTATTCTTCTCATTGCCTTGTTCTTTTTTTGTCACCCGCGCACGCTTTACCCGCAGGGCGCTGCGGTTTGCGGACCCGTTGAAGGTCAAGTTCATGGCCCGGTTAAACAAGTCGGCAATGATGTCGCCCGTTGCGTCCACCTCCTCGTCATACTTGGACCGTTTTGCGACCAGGGTGCCGAGATGCAGCGCCGCCTCGTCTTTGGCACTCTGCTCGGACATCAGTTGTACGTAGAGAGTAAAATTCTCTCGCGCTTGATCGATTTCCCCCATAGCTTCATACAGCAGCCCCAGTTTCCATTTGGTAAGGGCGAATTCAGGGGCCAGGTCGGCGGCTTTGTTGAGATCTGTAAGCGCGCGATCGTACTTGGCTCCGCAAGGGAGCCGTACACCAAAGCAGAGAGCCGGCGAACTTCCATTCCGGTATGAAAAACATAGAGGGGGAGGGGGGATTATGGTTAACCAGACATCCGATGAAGGGTGTTTGTCCTGAACGACCATCGGGAGTGAGGGATCTCTCAGCACATGCGACGAAGCATGTCTATCCCGAGCGACCATCGGGAGCCGAGGGATCTCTCTTCAAACTCGGAAATGTGCGATTTACCATCCCGGAAGCGGTTACGCTCGGCCGGGCCTACGCGCCGCCAGTTCCTTCAGCAGCGCCTTGCCTTTGCGGAACCACGGCCGCTCGCGCCTTTGCATGTACCGCGGCAACGTGCGCTTCTTCGCCAGCATCTTCTGCAACCACTCGCGCGACTCTTCCCGCCGGTTGGCCATCTTCAAGAAACTCGCGTAGTTGTAAAGCGTCTCCGTAGTCGTCGAAATCTGCGTGACTTCCGCGAAGAGCTGATCCGCGAGTTCCAGTTGTCCCGTTCGCGCGTACGCATCCGCCAGCAGCCCGCCGGCCCGGTGATAGTCGAATCTTCTGTCTGCCGTAATCACCCGCTCCAGATCGGCGATCGCGCTTGCCAGATCGTTCATTCCCAGCGAGCACTGCGCTCGCGAATAAAACGTGTACGGAGAAGCGCTCCGTGCATCGATCGCCTTCGTAAATGCTTCTCGCGCCTTCTCAAATTGCCCCAGGTCCTTGTAAAGTTCGCCCAGCTCTTCGTAATTGGCAGGCGCAGGATTGTCCAGGATTTGCGTCTCAACAATTTTGATGCGCGACCGTCGCCCAAATCCCTGAAACACGCTGCGAAGCAGTCCCAGGTCCGGCAGGACTTCCGCGACGATGTACACACTCGCTCCCAGGAAGCCGCCAAAGAAAATAATATAGAACCAATAGTTCTCCGGCCGGCGACGCACGAAGTGCACGATCGCCAGCCCCTGCACGATGAAGCCCCACGGATAGAAGAGGTAGCTCAGCCCAAACATAGATGACCGCCCTGCCAACAGAATCGCTTTCCTTTTCGGGCGGGTCAAACGGAAACTCAGGTTAATGCATGCGAGAGTAACTGCCCGTCGGAACGTTTTCCGCCTGCTATGATGGTTCCGCATGAACCCCATCGAAACGCTCGGTCTCGCGCTGGGTGCCGGATTTTCTTCCGGCCTCAATCTTTACGCCACCGTCGCGACGCTCGGGCTTCTCCACCGCTTCGGCGTGCTCAACCTTCCGCCGGGATTACAGATTCTTTCTCATCCCTGGGTTTTGGGAATCGCCATCGCGCTCTACCTGCTGGAATTTCTCGCGGACAAAATTCCGTACTTCGACACCATCTGGGACGTCATACATACCTTCATCCGTCCGCCCGCCGCCGCGCTTCTTGCTTTTGCCGCCGCGGGAGGCGCCGCACCCGAATGGCGCTGGGGCGCCGCGTTGATTGCCGGCGGAGTCGCCCTCACCGCGCACGGCACGAAAGCCAGCGCGCGCGCTGCCGTCAATGCCAGTCCCGAGCCGCTCAGTAATTGGGCGTTAAGTTTTGGCGAAGACGTTCTCGCCGTTTGGCTCACGTGGATGGCCACGGCTCATCCCGTTGCCACCACCATCATCGTCGCCGCACTCGTCGCGCTCTCCGCCTTCTTGCTCTACCATCTCTTACGTTTCGCCCGCCGTGCCTTCCAGCGCCTGCTCGCTTCTTAGTCTTTGTAGGGGCGCTCCAACCGCGTCGGACCGCCCATTCTGGCAAGGCTGTTCCGCTATTTCACGTACGCTGCCAGCCAATCCAAAAACGTCTTGTACCAGAACTGGCTGTTCTGCGGTTTCAGCACCCAGTGCCCCTCGTCGGGGAAAACCACCAGCTTCGATGGCACCCCCTGCCGCTGCAGCGCGCTGAAAAATTCCAATGATTGTGTGTACGGCACGCGGTAGTCCCGCTCTCCTGCAATCACCAGCGTCGGCGTCTTGAATTTTCCCAGTTCGCCCGCATACGTCGAGGGCGACCATTTCTTGTAATTCTCCGGGCTCGTCCATGGCGTGCCCTGCATGTCGTGCTCTTCAAACCAGAGTTCTTCCGTCGCGAACATCGACACCTTGTCGTACACGCTCGCGTGGCTCACGATGGCCTTGAATCGTCCCGTGTGCGTCGCAATCCAGTCCGCCATGTACCCGCCGTAAGATCCGCCCGCCGCGGCCATGCGCGTTCCATCAATGAAAGGATATTTTTTCAGCGTGTAGTCCACGCCATTCATCACGTCGACGTAGGCTCTGCCACCCCAATCATTCGTGATTTCAT
>JBGQDD010000397.1:0-3584 GCA_041495665.1 Candidatus Acidiferrum sp. | reverse complement strand
TCTTCAACGGAAGTCGCTTCCGTCAAATCTATCCGGCAGATGCCGAAGTACGATCGATCACCGCCATCCTTCCTGTGTCTGCGGGACACTTGCTGATTGGCACGAAAAAGCGAGGCGTACTTCTCTACGACGGGAAGCAGATTCAAGAATTGCATCCGACCCTGAACAACCTCTACGTTCAAGTGCTAGCCGGGAATGAAGTGGATTTGTGGGTTGGCACGTTGAACCAGGGGGTTCTGCATTGGCATGCCGGCACCAGTGAATCCTTTGGCGAAGAGCAAGGGTTGCCCGACCGGCAAGTGCAGGCGATCACCCTTGAAAGGGACAAGACCTACGTAGGTACACCCTTGGGCGTGGCCGAATTCGACCGTGGGCGATTCTCGCGGGTGCTTGGGGCAGGCCTGCTGATTAGGGCGCTCTTCGTGAGTGGCGAGGATTTACTCGCAGGTACGGAAGATCAAGGCGTCGTGCGCGTTCCCCTGACCGCTCGGCGGCCGAATCTCAATGCGCAAGGCTCCATGAAACTCGAGGAAGTGCAACAGTTCCTGGGGACGGACAACGGTGTGTACGCCCTGACGCGGAATGGCATGTTCGAACTGTCGGCGCGCGGATTTGGCTGGAAAGCGGTTTTGAAACCGCGCCCAGCCGTTCTGAGCGATCGGAATATTTCGGCGCTCGCTGCGGACAAGAACGGACAACTGTGGGTCGGCTATTTTGACCGCGGGCTCGATCTCTTGCCGGGCGATTCCAGGCGGGTTTTGCATGTGGAAAACGAACACGTCTTTTGCGTGAACCGGATCTGGCCGGATGCGAAATCAGGGACGGTGGCAGTTGCCACGGCG
The DNA here is from genome assembly GCA_041495665.1 of Candidatus Acidiferrum sp. Taxonomy (GTDB): domain Bacteria; phylum Acidobacteriota; class Terriglobia; order Acidiferrales; family UBA7541; genus Acidiferrum. The sequence goes on along the minus strand of JBGQDD010000397.1, from coordinate 2,742 downwards.
AACGGCCTGGTCCGAATGGGAGCCTCCGGCAGCGAGGAACAGGTGCTAACGCGCGCGGATGGCCTCATCGCCGACCACGTCACGGACGTCGTGCCGTACCGCGGAGGTTTGGCGATTGCAACGCCAGCAGGGTTGACATTCCTCGACGCCAACGGCGCCCGCAGCATGTATGCGTTTCATGGACTGGTAAACAACCACGTGTACGCTCTCGGAGTTTCCGGTGACGACCTAATGGTTGGGACGCTCGGCGGATTATCCGTAATTGGCAGAGGAGACATCCGGGTGAATTACACGGCTGGTGCGTCAGGACTTAAACAAAACTGGATTACCGCGGTTGTTCCGGTGGGCGACGAATGGATGGTGGGAACTTACGGGAGCGGGATCATGGGGCTGGACCGCGCAGGGCGCTTCCATGCGTTCGAGAAGGCCACCACGGAAATGGAGATCAACCCCAACGCCATGCTGGTGACACCCCAGCACGTTCTTGCCGGGACGCTGGGAAATGGCCTGTACGTATATGACCGTGAAAAAGCGCGCTGGGCGGTGTTCCATGAAGGCCTGCCCTCGCAGAACGTTACCGCGCTGGCCGAGAGCAAAGGATATATCTACGTTGGGACGGACAACGGGCTGGTACGAATCCAGGAACAGAAACTGCGGCCATGAACAAAGCACTCACAACGATTTTCACTTTGTTGATCACGCCTATCGTGCTGTTCGCGGACGGTGGTGTGTTGATTCCGCGAGACAAAGCGCAGCCCGATCCCGCAATTCTTTCCTTGGAAGAGATGGAGATTACCGTCCAGATCGACAACGGCGACGCCCGCGTCTTCGTGCGGCAGGTCTTCGCAAGCCACACCAAATCCATCGAAGAGGGCAACTATGTTTTCGCCCTGTCGGCGCGGGCCACGGTTTCCGATTTCGCCGTCTGGGATGGACCCACGCGAATTCCAGCGGTGATCCTGGAACGCAAGCGCGCCGAGGAGATTTACAACCAGTTGAAACAACAGTCCATCGACCCGGGACTGCTGCAAATGGGGGAGCGGGGCGCGGAAGAAGCCAAACGAAGCGCCATATTCAGCGCGCGCATCGTGCCCATTCCTGCGTATGGCACGAAGCGCCTGGAATTCGAATATCACGAATACATACCGGTCGAAAACCTCAAGTCGTATTTCGCTATCCCTTTGCGGCCGGATGCCTACCAAGCGCAGGCGGCCCGGCATTTTCGCATCAACTTTGAATTGCGTTCCGCCCATGCGGTGAATCACTTTCAAGCTGCCGCTAAAGCGTATCCGCTGAAACTCGATGAGGAGACGCCCCATCTGATCAAAGGCCACTTCGAAGGGCAAAACGTCAACCTGACGGAAGATTTTGTCGCGACTTTCGACCTGGATCGCGCCGGTAGCGATACTCTCCAGGTGATTGCGCACAGGAACCCCACCAGCGCGCAGCCTTCCCCCACAGAGACGGCTCCCATCCGAAGCAACAACGAACCCGGTTTCTTTGCCGTGGAAACTCTGTTAGGTACGGGGCAGGGCCGGAGTTCCACAAGCGGGGGCGAGGCCAAGGATTCTGGCTCCGCGAAAACGCTAATCATCCTTCTGGACACCTCCCTCTCCATGCAATGGGAAAAGTTGGAGCGAAGTTATCAGGCTCTGGAAACGCTTCTGCGAACGCTGAAACCGGATGATAGGTTCAACCTGCTTCTCTTCAACAGCCAGACGCAGAGTTTTCAGCCCGCTCCCATTCCGGCGGACAGCGGAGCCATTCAACGCGCCCTTGATTTTGTGCGTGCGAGCAGGTTGCGTGGCGGGACGGATTTGCAACGTGCCTTGGATGAGGGGTTGCGGCAATCCTCAAGTTCCGGCGGCAAACTGTATCTTGTGCTGTTGAGTGACGGCGGGGCGACCCGCGGCTCCATACAGAATGGGAAGCTGGCCGCCTGGTATGAAGCCGCCTGGAAGCGCCTTCCCGAATCCAGCCGCCCAAAGATTTACATATTCGGCGTGGGTGACGATGCGAATCTGCCCTTGCTGAAAATGCTGGCACGCGAGGACGGGGTACTGGAAAACGTACTCTCGACTGAGCCGATGGACTTCAAGCTGACTTCGTTTCTTTCCAAGATCGGCCGAAGCCCCATCGGCCAGTTGCAGCTCAGCGTAACACCGGACACAGCGGTGGATTCCGTGTACGCGATGCAGGATTCCGCGTTCTCCGGTTCGATGGCGATGTGGGTAGGGCGGTTTCAAAAAGCGCAGCAAGATACGGCGTTCACCGTCCGAGGAGTACGCGACGGCGTGCCCCTAGCGGTCTCCACGAAAGCGAATCTTCCTCGCGAATCGTTCGAGCACCCGCAGCTGCCCCGGTTGTGGGCGCGGGCCCGCGTGGATGCACTGCTGGAAAAAATCCAACGGGAAGGAGAAGACCAGGCGACGATTGACGAAATCATCCGGCTGGCCCGGCAGTACAAGTTTGTGACGCCCTATACGTCATTTCTTGCAGTGCCAAGGGCGCTGCTGAGGCCCCGGGTCATCCGCCCGGGCGACCCGGTGCTGCGCGTCAAGACGGATGAGTCGATCGTTTCCGTTGTCGCGCTATTCCCGTTCGGATTGGTGCAGAAACTCCGGTACTTGTCCGATGAAGATACCTGGCAAACGCGATTCTTCGCGCCGAAAGACATGCAGGATGGAACGTACAGCGTGCGGCTCGTTCTGCGGGACCGCGCCGGGCACACATATCGCGAAG
>JBGQDD010000396.1:0-3595 GCA_041495665.1 Candidatus Acidiferrum sp. | reverse complement strand
GGGGATCGGCGGCGAGGGCGCGGGCTACGCCGACGCGCTGACGTTGGCCGCCGGAGAGTTCGCGGGGGCGGCGGTCGGCAAATTCGCGCGGATCGAGGCCGACAAGCTGGAGCATCGCTTCGACGCGGGCGGCGGTGCGAGCGGCGTCCCATTTTTCCAAAGTGGGAATGAGGGCGACGTTTTCGGCGACGGTGAAATGAGGGAATAGGCCAGCATCCTGAATGACATAGCCGATGCCGCGGCGGAGGCGGATGGGGTCCCAGTCGGCGGTGGAGCGGTCCTGGACACGAATCTCGCCCTTGGTGGGAAGTAACATGCCGTTAATCAGGCGGAGGAGGGTGGTCTTGCCGCTGCCGCTGCGGCCGAGGAGGACGAGGGTCTCACCATGAGAAACAGCTAAGGAGATTCCAGAGACGATGGGGCGGGCAAGAATATCGTTTATGTGGAACGACACATCGCGAAATTCGATTGTCTTATTGACTGAAAGTGATGGTTTCGTATTCATTTCGATTGACAGCAACAAATCATGGAGCGACCATCTTAATCCGCCTAGCCCCCCTGCGCTGAATTATGGCGCATCCTTCGCGTGGAAGCTGCATCCAACTGAAGGGGAAAACTGTCATGGGAGCTCTCGCCACAGCTGTCCGCATCCGGCACGACCTTCATAGCAGACTGCTTGACGCCCGCGCGCGCACCGACGAAGTGTTTCGCGTGGTTCGCGAAGAGGCCCTCTACGACCGGCCGATCCCCGAGAGACACCGCATTATTTTCTACGTTGGGCATGTCGAGGCGTTTGACTGGAATTTGCTCGCGCTACGCGCGTTTGGATTGCGTTCTAGTCAGCGCACCTTCGATCAGCTATTTGCGTCTGGCATTGACCCGGTGGATGGGGGCTTGCCGTCGGATACGCCGGCGGATTGGCCGGCGCGCGAGGAAGTCGAGCGCTACAACCGGCGGTTGCGGGATGATCTGGACCGCGCCATCGAGCATGCCTTGGAGCGGCCCGAGGAAGGGCATCCGCAACTGATCACGATGCTGGAAGTGGCTATCGAGCACCGGCTGATGCATGCGGAGACGCTCGCGTACATGCTGCACCGGCTGCCGAGCGACCGAAAGATTTGCGGGCCAGACCGAGCGGCGTGGAAAGCACTCCGGGTGAAGCCGCATCTCGTAGCAGTCCCGGCGGGGCTGGCGACGCTGGGACTGGAGCACGTTCACGGTGACGAATTCGGGTGGGACAACGAATTTGGCGCTCATGAAGTCGGGGTGAACGAGTTCGCCATCGACAACCACAACGTGACGAATCACGAATTTCTACGGTTTATGCAGGCAGGGGGCTACGAGAACCGGTCTCTTTGGAGTGACGCAGCCTGGGCCTGGAAGGCCAAGGAAAGCATCGAGCATCCGATGTTCTGGGGACGCGAGGGCAACCTCTGGATGTACCGCACGATGTTCGGCGAGATTCGTTTGCCGCAGGAGTGGCCGGTATACGTGAGCCACGCCGAGGCCACCGCGTATGCGAAGTGGCTGGGGCGCAAACTGCCGACCGAAGCGCAGTTTCATCGCGCGGCGTATGGAACGCCGGATGGCACGCGGGAGCGCAGCTATCCGTGGGGCGAGGAAGCGCCGAGCGCGTCCAGGGGAAACTTCGATTTCAAATCGTGGGACCCTTCGCCAGTGGGTGCGCATCCCGCGGGAGCGAGCGCTTTCGGCGTGCACGATCTTGTGGGGAACGGGTGGGAATGGACGCGGACGGAGTTTGCGCCGTTTCCGGGATTCACGACTATGCCGTTCTATCCGGGTTACTCTGCAAATTTCTTCGACGGCAAGCACTACGTGATGAAGGGTGGCTCGCCGCGCACCGCTGCGTGCATGTTGCGGCGGTCGTTCCGAAACTGGTTCCAGCCGCATTATCCGTACGTCTACGCAACCTTCCGTTGCGTCGAGGATTAAGAGTTTTAAGTTATTAGTTCTAAGTTTTTAGTAAAAGAAGAGAAGTTTCTCTGATTCCGTTGCGCCGAGGATTGAGAGATTTAGGTTATAAGTTTTTAGTTCGAGAAGAAAAATTTCTCTTGTGGAGCATCAAGAAGCTGTCTTCCGGCCGTACACTCAGACGCGGCGACGGTGGCAGCCAGCAAACAAGAAGCAGAGATTCGAGCTGGGTACAATCAAGCCCGAGCCCGGGAGACCAAATGTTGACCCCTTCCCTTCCCCTGCGGCACGTGTCTGAGTTTGCGTCGGACGTGCGCGAGAGCCTTACCAAACCTGGGCAGAGAGAACTTCCTTCAAAGTATTTATACGACGAAGTGGGCTCGGCTTTATTTGAGACGATTTGCGTCTTGCCGGAGTACGGACTCACGCGCGCCGATGCGCGGCTGCTGGAAAAATACGCGGGAGAGATCGTGGGCAGGCTGCCGTCGCCGATTCAGGTGGCGGAGCTCGGGAGCGGCTCGGGAAAAAAGACGCGGTGGATACTGGAAGCACTCTCACGGCGGCAAATGACGTATTACTACCCCATTGAAATTTCGCCTTCGGCGCTGGCGGCGTGCGCGAAAGAACTCGGACAGATCGACATGGTGAGCGTGGTCGGGTACGAACAGCCTTACCTGGAAGGATTGCGTGCCGTCGCCGATGGGCGCGGGGAGCAGGACCATTTGCTGGTGCTGTTTCTGGGGAGCACGATCGGCAATTTCGATCGCTATGCGGGGGAAACATTTTTAAGCGAACTGCGGGCGATTCTGCAGCCGGGGGACGCGTTGCTGCTCGGCACGGACTTGGAGAAAAACATCGAGCTTCAATTGCTAGCTTACGACGATCCCGCGGGCGTGACGGCGGCGTTCAATCTGAATTTGCTGGCGCGCATCAACCGGGAACTGGGCGCGGATTTTGATTTGAGCTGCTTCCGGCACGAGGCGCGCTGGAATTCTGCCGAACGGCGCATCGAGATGCATTTGCGTTCCACGCGACGGCAAACGGTGCGCGTTCCAGCCGCGAGCCTGCGGCTCATGCTGGACGAAGACGAAACCATCTGGACGGAAAGCTCGCACAAGTACCAAGCCGAAGAAATTCCGGAGATGGCGGCGCGGACGGGATTCCGCTGCGATGGCCAGTGGATCGACCGCGAATGGCCGTTCGCGCAAAATCTGCTGATTGCGGGATAGAGAGCAAAGTGACTCGTGATCCGTGTTCCGTGACCCGTGGAGGATAGATCCCGCGCACTGGTCGTCTGGTGGCGGAAGGAAAAACCCTCCCTCCTGAAGGGGTGAGCTACAGCGGCTCAGAAATCGCATCCCCCCCCACCCGGCCTGTTTTCCATAAGTGTTCATTCTAAAGGCAGTTAAAGTCGTTTGTTTTGATACACTTTTGTAAGTGTTGATTCTAAAGGGAGTTACAATGCACCAAAATTGTGCAAAATAGGAGCATTTTGCGGGAGCTCCCTACCCCCCCCCCCCCCCACCAATTTGTATGAATATCAAAAGAAAAGACATACGAAATTTGCATACCGTAAACGATTGATTTTAAAGAACATGTTTTTCGTTGATCAAAAAGAGCAGTGGGAAGAAAAGTGGTCGAAAAAAAGAAAAGCGGGAGCAAG
>JBGQDD010000395.1:0-3597 GCA_041495665.1 Candidatus Acidiferrum sp. | reverse complement strand
GCTCGCATTCGCTGAGATAAACGGTCTTGAAGAAGAAATGGTCGGGACGACTGGATTTGAACCAGCGACCTCACGCACCCCAAGCGTGCGCGCTACCAGGCTGCGCTACGTCCCGACCGGTACGCTGACCGCGACAGGCCAAAAAGATCAGAAGGCCGAATCGGAGAGGGAATCAGCATCTACAGGTTATCACCGCCGTTCGAGCAGCGTCAAGAAAGCGCGGAGCGTATCACGCAGATCGAGCAGCATTTTGCGGTTAAGTACCTGCCCCATCCCTTCCGCCGGATGATTGGTGCTGCGGGTCTCGGTTTCGGCGGCACCATCGTGCTCGCGGAGATGCCGCCGCGCGCCGGCGATAGTGAATCCTTCGTCATAGAGGAGGCGCTTGATGCGGAAGACCATGTCCATGTCATCCTGGCGGTAGAGGCGATGGCCGCTGGAGCTTTTGACCGGCTCCAGCATGGGGAATTCGGTTTCCCAGTAACGCAGAACGAAAGGTTTCAACGCCGCCAGGCGGCTGACTTCGCCGATGCGGTAGAGCTTTTTCTCCGTGGCGACTTGCGCTGCTGTGCCGATGCTTGGCATCTGAAAGCCTTGTCGGAAGGGGGACGCCGCTATCGTAGCAGTTTGCGGGTGATTGCTGTAGAGGGAGGCGTTCATTCGTCACGGTGGGCGCCGCCCTCGGAGGATCGCTTAACGCGTTTGCGCATGCGCTGGATGAAACGGACGGGTGTGCCGACGAAATCGAATTTGGCGCGAAGCTGGTTTTCAAGGAAGCGCGAATAGCTGAAGTGCAGAGGCGCCTTCTGGTTGGTGAAGATGAGGAACGTGGGCGGCGCGATTTTGGCTTGCGTCATGTAATAGATGCGCACGGGGCGGGCCTTGGGCGTGGTGCCGCGCTGCAAGTCGACTTCATCCTTGAGCCAATTGTTGAGGGCGGGCGTGGCGATGCGGCGGCGGCGCGCTTCCCAGCACTGATTGATGAGCGGATAAAGTCTTTCGGCGCGCTCGCCGGATTTCGCGGAGAGAAAGACGATCGGCGCGTAGCTCAGAAACTTCAATTTGCCGCGGATCATTTTTTCGTAGTCGAACATCAGCCGGCCGGAATCGAAGTTTTCCGGTTTGTGCCGTTCGCCGGGAGCGCGCTTGGCTTTGCCTTTCGCGGTGGCCGCATCGCGTGACGCGGCATCGCGCGCGGCAACGACGGCGAGATCCCACTTGTTGATGACGACCACGACGGAGCGGCCGGACTCTTCGGCGTAGCTGGCGATTTGCGCGTCGCCCTGAGTCACGCCTTGTTCACCGTCGACGACGAGGAGAGCAACATCGCAGCGCTCCAGGCCGCGGCGGGCCATCACCACGCTAAGTTTTTCCGCCACCAGCGTGGTTTTGCCCTTGCGGCGAATTCCGGCGGTGTCCACGAAGCGATACGCGCGGCCATCGCGCGTGATTTCCGTATCCACGTTGTCCATGGTGGTCCCGGGAATGGGGGAGACGATGGCGCGTTCTTCGCCTACCATGCGGTTCAGGAGAGTGGATTTGCCAACGTTGGGCCTGCCGATGATAGCGACCTCGATGATGTCGGGTTGTTTTTCTTCCTCGACGGCTGCAACGACGCTGACCTGCGCGAGCGCGGCATCGAGTAGATCGTCCACGCCGGTGCCGTGCTCGGCGGCGATCGGAAAAATGGGAACACCAATGCGATGAAAAACGTTGGCGTTGGATTCCTGCGACATGGCGTCGACTTTGTTGACGGCGACTACAAACGGTTTGCCGGTGGTGCGCAGCAGGCGCGCCAATTCCTCGTCGAGGGGCGTAAGGCCTGCCTGGCTATCGACCACCAGAACGAGCAGCGCCGCCTTTTTGATCGCCACGTGCGCCTGGCGCAAGATTTCCTGCGGGATCAGGGCTTTGTCGTCGGGGACGAGGCCGCCGGTATCAACGATTTCCAGCGCTCGGCCGCGCCATTCGGCTTTGCCGTAGATGCGGTCGCGGGTAATGCCCGGCTCGTTGGTGACGATGGAGCGGCGCGTGCCAGTCAAACGGTTGAAGAGCGTGGACTTGCCCACGTTGGGGCGGCCGACGATGACGAGCGATGGTAGAAGATCGGGCATAAGTAGTTGGGCCGGACGCACGATGAGCGCCGCGGCGTGTAGTGCAATCTTCCAATGTAGCGCATTCCGGGTTGCGTTGGGTAGGAGAGCGGTCTTGCTAGCCGGAAAAGCGGCAGCTCCGCTGCCGCACTCCAAAGGTGGGCTAGTCAACAAGACGCCACCCCCTCCCCCCACCCCGGGTGGTTTTTGGCAAAGAGTGCGGAATCGCTTGAAAACAAACGGGTTGAGTTTTCGGTGAGTGCAAAAGAGTGCGCAAGGACAGGAAAAGAAAGGGGATAGGGGGAGGAAATAGGGGGTAGGCCAGGGGTAATGAAGTTTTTGAGGAGTAGCCCCCCCTACACCCTCCGTCGCGGTGAAAAGAGTGCGGAAGTGATTGAGCAGAAAGAAGATATGCTGTTCCCGTTGTGTAGATGAGTGCGTAACAGATTGAAAGGAAAGGAGTTGAATGGAGGGGACGAAAATGAATTTGATCGGAGGGATTCCGTGCCGGGGATCTAGTCGGTGTTGGAGCTTGGCAAACACGCGGAACCGTAGCATGAATCGACGGAAAATGTCAAGTAATTATATGGGTATCATTCGAATGGAGCCGTAAGATGTTGAAAAGAGAGGTCCTTCGGCTGGCGATGCTCGCTCAGGATGACCATGCTCGTCGCATGGTCAGTTACACGTTTGAAGGTTGAAGTTCAGGGGTGAGGGTACGGGGCGGGAAAGCGGAAAATCTTGGGAAAAGAGAGTGCGGCAAAAAGATGGAGGAAAAGTCAAAACCCGCATCTGGCTCAGAAGGTAAGGGCCTGCCCCCGCCCGCTAGGCTAATCTTCACGATAGCGAATGCGATCCGGCTCTACGATCCAAAGTTGCCGTTCTGGCGACCGCTGAATCAGTACCGGGAGAGTGCGCTTCAGGAGAGAGATGAGCGTTGGCTTGTCCTGGGATTTTGACCGGAAGACTAGAATCCCCGAATGAGATCCAGGAGGATACGCCTGGACGTTGGCGAAATCCAAATCCAGTGTAACCAGTACTCTGTTTTCAGCGCGACAGCGCTCGAAGAGCACCGAATCATCCGCTCCTGAAAGCTGCTGTTCGGCGGCCGTTGCTGCTTCAAAGCCCGCTTCGCGAAAAAGCAGCGCGCATTCCGCGGGGAGATTCTCGTCGATCTTGAACTTCAAGCTCTCGTTTCCAGCGGGAGGTCTACTGTGCCCTCGCGCGCTAAGACGGCGGCGTAGGCCAGGGCGGCATCAATATCCGTTTCATGGAGCGCTGGGTAGTTCCTTAAAATTTCGTCGCGAGGCACGCCAGCGGCGATGTTATCCATCACCACGGAGACCATGACCCGCGTGCCGCGAATACACGCACGGCCATGGCAGACGGCCGGATTTACGCTGATGCGCTCTCGCCAGTTCTGCATATCCCCATTCTAATCGCATTAAGCTGCCGAGCGCCATCCTCGGTATGCGCTTAGATACAGATAAGAGGTATATATTTG
>JBGQDD010000394.1:0-3606 GCA_041495665.1 Candidatus Acidiferrum sp. | reverse complement strand
CGGGCACTTTTTTTCCTGCGGCGCGCAAACCGTTTTCGTCACAGCTGCTGCAAGAACCTTCCACCTCACGCCACATCTTCCTCTAGAATCTCTGTGCGCACGTCCAGGCTATGCTCATGCAGGCGAACGCGCCGGGTATTCGGGAGGTTTTGTGGCTTTGAATGACAATTTCGATCTGATCGTGATTGGCTGTGGCCCCGCGGGTGAGAAGGCCGGTGCGCAGGCCGCGTACTTTGGCAAACGCGTTGCCGTCATCGAGCGCGGCGAGCACATGGGCGGAAGCTGCATCAATACCGGCACGGTTCCCAGCAAGACGCTTCGCGAATCCGCGCTCTACTTCTCCGGGCTGAAGCAGCGTGGTCTCTACGGCATCGACTACTCGCTCAAGGAGAATCTTACCGTCCACGATTTCATGCACCACGAGCGTGAAGTCGTGGATATGGAGCGCCAGCGCATTCTGAAAAACCTCGCCCTCCACCACATCGAACTCGTGCGCGGCCAGGCCGCTTTTCTAGACCCCCATACGGTGGCCGTTTCCAGCGCGCAGGGCACACGTCAATTAAAAGGAGAAGTCATCCTCATTTCCACTGGCTCCAAGCCCCATCGTCCCTCGGAGATCGCTTTCGACGACATTCACACATTTGACTCCGACACCTTTCTCCAGATGGATCGCATTCCAAAAAGCTTGGCTGTCATCGGTGGCGGCGTAATCGGCTGCGAGTATGCCTCGATCTTCAAAGCTCTCGGCGTGGACGTCACTCTCGTTGACGGGCGCGATCGCCTTCTCCCGTTTGTCGACAATGAAATTTCCGATCGTCTCCGCGACCGCCTCGCCGCTCTGGGCATGCATTTCTTGTTCAACGAACGCCCGGTCAAAACCGAGAATTCCGCCCGTGGCGTGCGCCTGACGATGAAGAGCGGCAAGACCCTCGAAACCGATGCGGCCCTTTTTGCTGCTGGCCGCCGCGCCGCTGTCGATGGCCTTGCTCTCGAAAAAGCCGGTCTCTCCATCAATGATCGCGGCTATATTCCGGTCGACGAACACTACCGCACGGCTGTCCCGCATATTTACGCCGCCGGCGACGTCATCGGTTTCCCGGCGCTGGCCTCTACTTCCATGGAACAAGGCCGCGTCGCCGCCTGTCACGCTTTTGGTTTGAAGTATAAAGAGCGTGTTGCGTCTTTGCTCCCCATGGGTATTTACACCATTCCGGAAATCTCCGCCGGTGGTGAGAGCGAAGAGTCCTGCAAGGAGAAGAAAATCGACTACGTCGTCGGCCGCGCGCATTACGAAAACAACGCTCGCGGTCACATCACCGGAGATACGGCAGGCATGCTCAAGCTCATCTTCGCCCGTGCCGACAAGAAGCTTCTCGGCGTCAGCATCATCGGCGAAAACGCCACCGAACTCATCCACATCGGCATGATGGTTCTCGACAACGGGCTCACCATCGACGAATTCATCGAGCAGGTTTTCAATTACCCCACGCTCAGCGAGCTCTACAAGTACGCCGCCTACGACGGCCTCGGCAACCTGGCCGGCCACAAGCTCCGCGAAGGCTAGATATGAGATTCATTCCTGTCTGGCCAGTTCTTCTCTGCGCTCTCTGCGTCTCTGCGCTATCTTTATCCTCTGCCATTTCCGTCGCACCGCCAAGCGCCCAGGCAGCCTCAAACCACTTGCATTCCTACCTCGGTTTCGATCGTAACGATTACCCGGGTGACGCCGCCATGCTTCTCCTGCGCAAGGATTTTTCTTTCACGGGCTATTGGCTGAGCCCGCCGCCAGGAGAAAAGTCCAATAGCTGGCGTGGCAAGCACGAGTTCCTGCGCTTGCATGGTTTCGGATTCCTGCCGTTGTATCTCGGTCCGGACAGCGCGCAATGGAAAGACTCCACGTCGGCCGCCAAACAGGGAACTCTCGACGCCAAAAACGCCAGCGATTCTGCAAGTGCGGAGGGTTTCCCGAACGGCACGATAATCTTTCTCGATATCGAGGAAGGCGGCCGCCTCACTCCCAACTATCACGCCTACCTCAAAGCTTTGTCCTATGAATTCACGCGCAGAGCCATGAAGCCTGGCGTTTACTGTTCCGGCATGCCCGTCAAAGAAAGCCACGGCGTCACCATATCCACCGCCGACGACATCCGCGGCGACCCGTACACCCACGATTTCACCTTTTGGATTTACAACGACGCCTGCCCGCCTTCCCCCGGCTGCGCCTTTCTCCAAGAGCCTCCGGCGCCTTCAAACGGTGGCATCAGCTTCGCCTCCGTCTGGCAGTTCGCGCAATCGCCCCACCGCAAACAATTCACGGCGCGTTGCCCCGCCAAATTCGCCCAAGATGGCAACTGTTACGCCCCCAGCGACTCTTCACACCAATGGTTTCTGGACCTGAATTCCGCAACCAGTGCCGACCCCTCCACAGCGCCCCAGTGGCCAGAACCAAAATGAAAGCACGAATCAGACTTCGGCGCTCGGACAGATTGAGGCGGTTCTGCTTCAAGTTTGCAGGCTTCGATGCAGCGCCGCGCCAGAATTCAGTTGGTAGGATTTCTCGGAAATTTGAAATACGGCAGCCGCACTCCCTGATCCATTACTTGATCCGCCCGGACATTCGCCGGCGCTTCGAAACCCTTGGTGCCGCCGCTGGTGACGTAGTCGTCTTGATCCACGCCGTCGCCGCTCACGCCCAAGCCGCCGACCAGCGCCCCGCTGCGATACAAGCCCGCGCTCCCGGGAAAGAAAACGATTCCGCTCTTGTTCGCGTTTGCCGCGCCGCCCTGAAATCCTTGCGTGCAGGGATTTGCCAAATCCATCGTATACAAGTTGAAAAATGGCCCGGCGCTTGAACCATCGATTCCCGGCGGATAGAGCGGCTGCGCGCCAAAGCTGATCGTCCGGTTTGTCACCGCCGTTCCCATCGGCACGCCGTTCAAGTCCGCCGCCGTCCGCGTAGCACTGTTGAAGTACACCATGTTGCGTGCTTTGGACGCCGACACATCGATGCTGAACACCGTGGAATCCTGCATCCGCCGCAATCCGATGATCGTTCCATCCAAGTCCGCCACCGCGATCGCCATGCGAGTGCGTGAACCGAGCGGCAATCGAATGGCCGCGCGCGTGGTATTCGCGGTTGCTTCCGCGTTATCCAAAATTTGCTTCACATCCGCGGGGCTCAAGCCGCCCAGCGGTCCCGCAGCCGGCGCAATCAAATCGCCCTCCGGCGGCTGCCCCTGACTGTTCGTCGGCGCCACTGCAAAGATTCCCGTTCCAGCGGCGGGTCCCGCAGAGAAACCCGTAGGCCGCGACGTCTGACTTACGAACGGCAGCGCAATCCCACCAATAAAAACCACTCCGGGAGCAGCCGGAGTCGGCCCAAACGTATCCGTGGGCCCGCTACGCGCGGTCGTCGATCCCGCGAACGCTGCGTACTCCGCTACATTCAGATTGCTCGACGTTGTCACCACTCCGATTCCGCCGACCACCACATTTTTGTAAAAAATCGGCACGCCACCCGGATTTACCGTAGTCGCATTCGAATCCGTCGTGTCGGCCTTGCCGGTGAGCACTCCAAGCCCGAATCCACCGCCCAACGCCAGGGAT
>JBGQDD010000393.1:0-3626 GCA_041495665.1 Candidatus Acidiferrum sp. | reverse complement strand
GTCGAAGCATGGATTCTGCCGGCAACAACCGCAGACCATTCCGCCGATGAGCATTGGGTTGACCCGCCAGACGTGTTCGCGGGAAACATCGTCGCCGGAGCGGGATTCACCATCTATGGGCGCATTACGTCCTATCCAGAAATCGATGATTCAACAAATATAAGCAACAAGCGTTCCGGCCTGAACAGCAACGCTCCGCGCAGCTATGGCGCATGGAACGTGGGCTGGGTATGGAATTGAGGACTTGAAATGGCAATTCAGGTGCAAGGAAACGCGGGAATAATCGCTGAAGTCGAATCAGCCTCCAGAGCTGTCCGTACCACTCCGCGCCCGATTGATATCGGTTCGCTGGGAAGCTATTCCGTGGGGATGACCAGCGGCGTGATGGCTGCTGGACTGGCGGCCAACTCGGAAATCTTTCAGTTTCACTGGTCAAACAGCGCGAATCTTGCGCTCATCCGGCGCGTCACTATTTCCGGCGGCAATGCGGGAACCGCTTTCGCTGCGGGTGTGGCAATTTTCGGAATGCGGGCCGCGCGGGCATTTACCGCGGTAGGTTCCGGCGGAACAACGGCAACCCTGGCGGGCAACGATCAGAAACGCAGAACTTCTTTCGGTACAACTCTGCTCACGTCGGCTGCGGATATCAGGATAGCCTCCACCGCCGCGCTAGGAACTGGAACGAAAACGCTGGATAACAACGACCTTGGATCCGCAACCGCCGGCGTTCTTGCAACCGCTGGAACAACCGTGGTTCCGGTCCCGACTGACCTTTACGCGCCGAATTTCTCTGGAGAATGGCCGCTCGTGCTGGCACAGAACGAAGGGTTTGTAATCCGCGCCACGGTTCCAGCAACGGGAACGTGGACATTCTCGGTTACCGTCGAATGGACGGAAATAGCCAGCTTTTAAAATCACATGGCGCTACTGCTATCGCAATCAGGCACGCCGCCAACAGTTCCCTTTGTTCCCTATGATGACCACCCAAGTCGCTTGTCCGATAAGCGCGTTTCCAAGCAGGATGGCGATCCTTGGCACACGTTCTTTGTTGTGCCGCAACCGCCGCCAACACGCGGCTGGGACAATTGGGATTGGGACAAGGATTTCACGGAAAAGCGGCTCTGGTTTGAGAGCGAGGCGCTGGTTGGCGCTCCGTTCTTGCCGTCCACGAACTGGCTTGAAGGGAGCGAAGCAGCGTTTGCAGGAAGTTCCGGTTCGCTGGCGGCGATGTTGATGATGGACGAATTTGTGAACGCGCCGTCGGGCGGCACCACGTTTGGTCCTGCGCCGCGCGGACGCAGCGTACGATTGGGGTTTTCGATCTCCGCATTTCGCTAGCAAGCCAGATGAGTTCTCCATGCCGCACTGTCTCGCCTACGTCCGCCCAAGAATTTCAACGCAGGCGTGGGTGCGGTGTGTACGCCGGGCCGCAGCGGGCTCGCAATTTTGCCGGGCACATGAGAACGCGATCAATGGAGCGGTGCTGGGCTTGTGGGTAAACGGCCTCCCCGAGCGTGTTGGGATGCACGCAGGCACGGGCAACAAAGACAAGACCAAACCCAAAAACAAGAAATAGCGCGAACCACATCGAGTCCCGCGCCCCGGTCTCGAGGAATCTTTGCAGGACCCACAGGTCCCGTTACTGCCGGAGGATTCATGAGCGACGGAGAACGCAGCCTTTGGCGCGCGGTATTGGAGCAGGCTTATGAGGACGCGGAGATGACGCCGATGGCTGATGAAGCCGGGTCGGAGCCGTTCGAGGCTACCCGCGCGCGCCGCTACTTGCGGGCGGATAGTCCTTTTGAATCAGCCAATCTCGAACTCGTGTGCGAGTTCGCGGATTTGCCCGCGGACCGCGTCTCTTTGTGGGCGCGGCAGCGCTATCCGTCCGCCGCTTGATGGAACGCCGTGACACACCGAAAAAATCAGCCCAAGACCAACAGGCATGCCGGACCGCACGACCGCACCAATGGCAGTGGTGACCCCGACCGGGTCGGGGTCAACGGTCATGGTCCGGCCTCCACGGAGCGGGGCGGGATCCCGGTGCAGCGGGATCGAGCTGCGTCTGACGACGCTAGCGGAGCAACCGTCGCAAGGGCCGCAGGCTCCGCCACTGCGCCCGGCACGGTCCGCAAGGCATACGCTGAGGCGGCGCCGCCCCATTCCGGGAAGAAGAACGGACATTTGAATGAAAAGAAGGACAAGCCGAAGAACAAGAACGGGCAAAAAGACGGCTTGCAGGATTTTCTTCTTGCCGGCCCCACGGACTTCGCTGCCATGCAGGACGGCGCGGCCTACGTCAACTCCGTTGCCGCTCGCGTGGATCTTGTGGGAGCAAGCGTCCGGCTGGTCGGGTCTGAAGACGAAAAAATCGCCAAAGCCGAACTGGATCGCCTGCGGGATATGAAATTCGGCAAGGGGCCAGTGACAGTGATCGAAGAAGTGCCGCGCGTGGAAATCGGAGATATGCCGCGGCCGGTGCGTTAGAGAAATCGAGGAGGAAGTATGGCGAACGCGAAAGCAGTTTTCATCGGGGAAGTGACCCAGATTGCTGGAGTTACGGCGGTTGTGGCGGGGGTGGTTCTGAGTTTGCACCACTGGCCAGCGGCGGTGGCGCTGATTGGCGGCGGTGCGGCGTTCTATGTAGGCAAGAAGCTACGGGCGCAGTAAGCGTGCAAATCGCTGCGGAATTAGGATCAATCTGGGCGTGATAGTTGTGGACCTCGCGCGCGCCAGGGGAGAAACCCTCAGGCCTGAAGGCCTGAGCTACAGAGATGGCCGCACGTCAATACCAAGCTGTAACGAGCGTGCGGAAGCGACGCATGGTGGTGAGCGATATCTACCGTGCGTTCCAACGGCAAGAAGATTTTCATCGCTCAGAGGCGAAGTACCGGCTGTTCGGGGGCGCGGCCGGCCCCGGCAAAACAAAGGCATTGCTGTTCGAGGCGATAACACTAGCCTTGGAGGTCGACGGTTGCGACACATTGCTGCTGCGGCGGACGTATCCGGAGCTGGAGTCGTCGCTCTTGGCGTATTTCCGGCGCGATGTGCCACGCGAGTTTTACAAGAGCTATAACGAATCCAAGCATCTGGTGACCTGGCACAACGGTTCGACCACGCGCTTCGGATACTGCCGCAACGAGAACGATGTTTATCAGTACCAGGGCGCGGAGTTTCTGTTCATCGGGATCGATGAGCTCACGCATTTCACGCTGAAGCAGTGGCAATTTCTCACTTCGCGCAACCGCTGTCCGGTGCACCTCTATTCTCGGGGACGGAATGCGGGGAAGACAATTCTGCCGTGCATGGCGGGCGCGACGAACCCAGGAAACGTTGGGCACGCGTGGGTAAAGGCGCTGTGGGTAGATCACGTTCCGCCTTCGGGCTTCGACCGTGCCGATCTGTACAACGCCGGCGACTACGACTTCATTCGCGCGCGGATTGAGGACAATCCGATTTACGCTAACGACGCGGAGTACCGCCGGACGCTCGAAGCGCTGCCGGAGCATCTGCGGCGCGCCTTTCTCGATGGGGACTGGAATGTGTTTGCGGGGCAATACTTTGACATCTTCGATATCGGACGGCACACCGCGCGGCCCGAGGAGTTGCGGCTAGAAGCCTGGTGG